>NZ_DS989849.1:59105-293560 GCF_000155555.1 Coleofasciculus chthonoplastes PCC 7420 | reverse complement strand
TCTTGACTTGCTTCCTTTCTCCTTTCTGTCTAATTTCCGTTGCTTGCGCTTAAGGTTACGCTCATGTTTAGCTAAATGTTTAGGATTAGCAAACTTAGAGGTCTTAACACCATCATTGACAATAGCAAAGTCCTTTAAACCTAGGTCAATCCCGATTACATTACCATCAGTGTTACTCGGTGGGTTATCCCCTTCTACCTCAGTCAAGACGGACGCAAAATATCTCCCCGATGGGGTCATGCTAACCGTTACCGTCTTGATAGTTCCTTCGATTGGTCGGTGTATTTTAGCTTTCACTATGCCGACGCGACCCGGAAATTTGAGGCAGTCATCAATAACCCTAACTGACTGGGGATACTGAATAGATTGCCTATTCTTTTTAGCCTTGAACCTTGGGTATCTAGCTCTACCCTCAAAGAAGTTACGGTAAGCAGTCACTAAGTTAAGCGTAGTCGCTTGTAAGACTTGAGAATAGCAGTCAGACAACCATTCAGTCCCCTCCTGTTTTTTAAGCTTAGGTAAAAATGCATTCAAGGCGGACTGACTCAAGCCCTTACCCGTTAGCTGGTAGGTTTCAATGCACAGATTAAGAGCATGATTCCACCACCAACGGCTACAGCCAAAGTGTTGAGCTAGTATTTCTTGTTGTTCAGTTGTCGGATACAGCCTAACTTTGACGGCTTGATGTTGCATTGTTTTCACCTCCTCTTACTACTATATACCATTTTCAGTAAATAGGCTCAGGATAGTTTGTAAATTTTATCGGGATTGACCAATAAAATTTACTTGGGGGTGATCCCAAGTATCAAGGGCGCTCACCCTGAGCGGAGTCGAAGGGTAGAGCATGGGACTTATCGCCTCCCCCAAACCCCCACCATCAGTTAAATCCATTGACCAGACTTAGATATGACGGCAACAATCCAAAAGGCAGTTAGGGAGATGCCAACATCTCCTAAAGTAGCCAAAGTACTTATCGAAGGAGTTACGCCCGAATTTCCAGATTGCCCATCATACCCAAATCTTCATGATCAAGGATGTGACAATGATAAACAGTTTTACCTGCAAAATCTCGGAAAGGAATGCGAATGCGGACAGTTTCCCCTCTAGCGACTAGAACTGTATCTGTCCAAGCGGGGTAAGGTTCTGATTTTCCGTTGCGGCTGATGACTTGGAATGGATTGGTGTGAATGTGAAAGGGATGATCCATCATTCCCGTATTCACAATTTCCCAATCTTCAACTGTATTAAGCTGAACTTGGGTATCAATGCGATCGCTCTTGTAAGGTTGACCGTTAATTAGAAACACCATGCCCATCCCAGGCTCCATCCCGTGATTGAGCTGAAAGCGTCGCACCTGTTGGGGTTCAGGTAACGTCGGTATGGATACAAGTTTGGTAGGTAGAGAAACGGGTTCTACAGCGTTCTCGTAGTTGAGAGTCGCTAGCACGGTTGGGGCGTTGTCCTCTCTCCCCATCATGCCTCTGCCACCCATCATACCTCTGCCACCCATCATGCCTCTGCCACCCATCATGCCTCTGCCACCCATCATTCCCATGCCGCCTCGATTGTAGGGAAGATTCTGCAAGGAATATTGTCCTGAGTTTCTATCCCCCCGCACCAGCACTTCTGCTCGTTGTCCAGGTGTTAGCAGCAATTCTGACATTTCTACAGGTTCGGCTAAGGAACCGCCCTCTGTAGCAATCAGATAAAAAGGATGATTTTCCAGAGACAGCCGATAAAAACGAGACGGGGAAGCATTAAGGATGCGCCATCGGAGTAAGCCATTAGCGGGTAGGGATAATGTTGGGTTAAGCTGACCATTAATCGTGATCAGTTGTCCTTCCCGTCCCGTCATCGCTGATGTATGGTTTGAAGGTAACATTCGCCCGTTCTCATCCAGGGCAAAATCTTGGAGAACCAGAAATTCTTCCTGGGCGGCTTTAATTTCGGGAATGTCATCCAACTCCCCGCGCACGATGAATAAACCCGCTAAACCGCCAAATAGCTGCTCGGCGACTAAACCGTGACGATGGGGATGATACCAAAATGTACCAGCCGGATGGTCTTGGGGAATGGTAAACTCATAGTCAAATCTTTCTCCTGGCTCAATGTTGAGAAAGACATTATCCGCATTTCCCGTAACCGGAATATGCAATCCGTGATAGTGCAGATTGGTGGGTTGGGAGAGATTGTTGGTGAAGTGGATACGAACGGTATCTCCGGGTTTAGCTTCCAGGCGAGGAGCAGGAATCTGTCCGTTGTAACTTAAAAGATACGCCTGCTGACCCCCCAAATCAACAGCACCGGAACTGGCTTCTAAGTCAAGCTCTAGTAAACCATCCCGGCTTTGATACAGTGAAGATCCGGCAATTGGTGATTTTGAGGTTTGTTTGCTATTTTGTCCGATTGCACAGCTCGTTCCTATAGCCACCCCAGCTCCAGCTACACTTAGAGCCAGAAACGTTCGGCGATTTATCTTTGACATGGTTAATTCGGTTGAGTACGGCTTTGGCTTACTTTTGGTCGGGATCTGGAAAACCTCTCTCCAAACTTCTCTCCTGCAAGGAGAGAGGCTTTGAATTCTCCCCCTTCCGTGCCAAAAAAGTGAAACATTCTTTAGTAAGACTGATACTCCTGAAAAACTTCAAACTCCCCATCACGATTAAATGCCAACACGGCAAAGGATTCTTTTCTCTCCCCCGCCTCCATTCCGGGACTTCCCAATGGCATTCCCGGTACAGCAATGCCAGCAATGTCCGGCTTTTGCTTAACTAAACGTTTGATATCATCGGCGGGTATATGTCCTTCAACGACATAGCCATTGACAATTGCGGTGTGACAGGAGGCGAAGTCTTGGGGTACGTGATATTTTTCTTTAATAGCAGTCATTGCGTCGGTTTTAGTATCAGTAACCTGAAAACCATGTTTTTCTAAGTGTTTAATCCATTCTCCACAGCAACCACAGGAGGGACTGCGATACACGGTAACTGAGAGGGGTTCTGACAGGGGTTCAGTTTCTTGATCCCAGACACTGCCATTCATGCTAACGGGTGTAGCCGCAACAGGATTTGGTGATTGAGGAGAATTGATTCCTTGGCTATTGGTGCTTTTTCCCCAAACCCCGACAGTCAAATAAGTCGCTCCCACTACCCCCACGATAGCAACACCCGATAAGAGTAGGGGACGTGACTGTTGATGCATCCAAGATGTTAGACGTTTGAGCATAATTAAAACCTCACTATTAATTCTTGGCTTGGGGTTGGGACTCTACTTTCAGTTTAGACTCTCTAGTCAGATGGAGAGTAGAGACGTTCCATGGAACGTCTCTACAATGGTGCCGAAAGTCCTAATCGATGTGTTTACTGCTATAACTATTCTTTCAAAAGCCAATGAAATTAGAATGAAATTATCTAGGCTTTCCCTCTGCTTAATTTTTTGGCTAAATCCAGACAGATTTCATCTCCATTTCATCTTGTTTTGGCATAATGACAACTGGTAATTCAGTCATCTACCGTAAGTTAGAGTTGTAGTCTAAGAATTGAAGCTTACCCTAAACAGTTAACAGGTTAAGTTATGAAAGTGTTGCTAGTTGAAGATGAGCCAGACTTGGGGGCTGCCATTAAGCGAGCGTTAAGTCTAGAAAAGTACGTGGTTGATTGGGTTGTTGACGGTACTGAGGCTTGGGGCTATTTAGAAAACCAGGAAATGCAGTATACGCTGGCTATTTTCGACTGGTTACTACCCGAACTATCGGGATTAGAGCTACTGCGTCGGCTGCGTGCGAACAAAAGTTCCTTGCCAGTTTTAATGCTAACCGCAAAAGACCGCTTGGAAGACCGAGTGGCGGGTTTGGATGCGGGAGCAGATGACTATTTAGTCAAGCCGTTTAGAATGGCAGAGTTGCTCGCCAGAGTTAGAGCACTGCAGCGGCGATCGCCTCAACTCCAACCCCAACAACTTCAGGTGGGAAGCCTGACTCTCGACTGCGGTACCCGAACGGTTTATCGTGTCGCGGCTAAGGGAGAAAAACAGGAGGTGCCGCTGACTAATAAGGAGTACCAGCTTCTAGAGTATTTCATGAGACATCCCAATCAAGTGGTAACTAGCGACCAAATTCGCAATCAGCTCTGGGAAGTGAGTGCAGAACCCCTGAGTAATGTCGTGGCGGCACAAATACGCTTGCTGCGCCGCAAACTTGAATCAATCGGCTGCGCGATTCCGATTGAAACGGTACATGGTATAGGATACCGTCTTAATTTGAGCAACGATGCGTCAAAATAAGCTATTTAGCCAGACTCGTGGGAAATTGGCACTCTCATACGCTTTCGTCATGGGTGTCATTTTGAGCCTGTTGGGGTTTGGCGTTTATGAAGCGATCGCTCATGCTCATTTAATTACCTTAGAGCGGGAGTTAAAATCCGTAGCTGGGACACTCCATGACAGCCTAGAATCAAAACTCAAGCAACCTGGACAAGTAGAGCCAAGGGTTAGGGATATTTTACCGAATCTTTGTTTAGTGGAGATAAACTGCTCTCCAGCACAGGTAAATGGTGAACGCCACAGGCTCAGCGCTGTGAACCAAGGAGACTACTACATCCAGCTATTTGATCAGTCAGGCAATTTGGTGGCGATCGCAGGGGCTGATCCAGCCGGATTACCCCTCGTGTTCAACCTGGAATCTTGGCAAACTGTATCAGATGAAGAAGGCAATACCTACGAGCAAATTTCCCTATCCCTACATACCGATGATCAGCAGGATTGGGGCTACTTACAGGTAGGGCGTTCTGTGCAAGACATCAACGACTACATGAGTACAGTGAAATTAATTTTGGGATTGGGGTTGCCTATTGCGATGATTCTCGTTGGCGTTGCTAGTTGGGGGTTAGCGGGGTTGGCAATGCAACCCATTTACAAATCCTACAAGCAAATCCAACAATTTACTGCTGATGCGGCTCACGAGTTGCGAACCCCTGTCGCCGCGACACTGGCGACGGTAGAAGCTGCGCTATTGATGCCCAGCTTGGATGAAAAAGAGGCACGAAACATCCTAGAAATTGTTGAACGACAGAATCGGCGGCTGAGTCAGTTGGTTGCGGATTTGCTATTTTTGTCTCGCCTGGATCGGCAACCTTCACCTGTACTACGCCAGAGGTGCTGTCTGAATGACTTAGTGAGCGATTTAGTTGAGGAATTGGCAGCCTTAGCCGTTGCTGCTCAGATCACGCTGAGTTCTGAGGTACGAGTGGGAATTTCGATGGCGGCGATCGGGGATGAGGAACAGCTTTATCGCTTAGTGTCTAATTTAATGATCAATGCCATCCAATATACTCCAGTCGAGGGAACGGTAACAGTTATTTTAGACAAGAGTGACTATCATGGGGTGATCCAGGTTAAAGATACGGGGATTGGCATTGCCCTAGCAGAACAAGAACGGATATTTGATCGCTTCTATCGAGTGAATAGCGATCGCTCTCGTCATACGGGGGGTTCGGGATTGGGGTTGGCAATTGCCGCCGCGATCGCTCAGTCACACCACGGTAGTTTGCAGGTACAGAGTGAATTAGGTGTTGGCAGTATCTTCACCCTGCGATTGCCTTTGGTGGGAAGTTCCGTGATATCTTCTCAACCAACTTGAGTATTAATCAATCGGCTCTTGGGAGAATTAGGTTAGCGGAAATTCATTCAAATTATGATTCTTTTCCTGGTTGATGAACTGTTATCATTTCCAAGCTTTTCAGATAACCTCAAGACAGCATAAAGGCATCAAGTTCATCGATATCGTGGATAATAAGTGCTGATAGTTGTTAGGAGCATCTATCTTGAGGAAGTTCAGTCGCGTGTTAACACCATCAGCGTGTTGTTGAGTCAAAGTCAAGAGTTTGGCAATTTCTTCCTTCGCAGCCTTCAGAGTTGCTGTCTTTGCCTTAATCGTGGCTGCTTCCTCATTTGCTTTCTCGGCAATTTCTGCATTATCGAACTCTTTTGGTGAGTTGGCAAGGGTGTTGACATATTCCTCGCAAGCCTGAATCACTTGCTCAGCAGTCGCTTTGCGCTTCTCGTATAGTTCTGCCGCTCTCTTGGTCACATCCGTTGCAACTGTCTGATATTCTTTATCAGTAGCTTCAAGCTTAGCTAAAGCTTTTTTCTTTAGGTCACCATTTAACATTTTTGGCTCCTTAGATCCCTTTCTATTCCGTGCAGCCTTATTCTTCAGTATCAACGGTCAAATGATGAAGTTACCGTGAATCAAGATGAAGATCGTGTGAATCTTTGCTGCTGTCGTTAGCAGCTAGGAGCGCGTACTGAACAGAATGAAATTTAACAGGTTGAAGGAATTGATAGACCAGAGGTAAGATAACCATTATTTCTCGGCTTAAAGAAAGTCAGGACTTACGCAACTGTCACACGCGATCGCTTTCCCCATTCTCTTGGTCTACAATGACTATGACTTTTGTCAATTCCTTTTATCTGTGTTTGTTTCCTTTACAATACAGTAGCCGATGATTATTTGGTCAAACCCTTTGTCATGGACGAATTACTGGCACGGTTACGAGCGTTTCAGCTTTCGGTAGAGGGAGGAATAGTTCGGGCTATCAATCTTTTCATCGTTGCTACAGGATGCAAATGTTTTTAACCAAAGTCGCGATGGCAGGGCGAGAGATCCTTGTAGTGCGAGCATCTTGCTCGCTACTAAGTCATTCCTCTTAAGATGTCCGCCCGGTCAGGATTTCATTCTGATTTCATAATTAATTGATACTTTTGATATAGATACGATTCTTCCGTAGTCTGATCCAGACTGAATGTCTTATGTCTCTGGAACCTCCCCTACCCCATTCGGATCTTGACGAGTCTCGCCCCAACGCTCCAGACCCTTTATCTGAAAATTCAGACCATTTAACATCTAAACCAGACCAAGAACTGCGACAGCCGTCTAGCCGCAAAAAATACGGACGGGTTTTATTAGGTCTGGGAGTCTTCGCTGTACTCAGCAGTAGTATCCTCCTGATCACGAATCAAATCAAACCGACTAACTCTATGGCTGGGATGGAAGGTCATGATATGTCGGGAATGTCTCACGATGACATGATGCAGGTGAATGGTGCGTTTAACCCGATTCCGGTGACGGTAGAGGTGGTGCAGCTTGGAGAATTTGAGGCTTCGGTGTCCTACACTGGCTCGATAATGCCTTATCAGGAAGTGGTTGTTTATCCACGGGTTGCCGGACAATTAACCAATTATTCAGTTTATCCCGGCGATCGCGTTAAGGCTGGGCAAGTGTTGGCTCAACTGGATGCAACGGAACGCTCGACGGAATTAGCCGAAGCCCAGGCGGAAGCCGATGCGATGGAAACGTCGTTACGGGCTAGCCAAGTCCAGATTGAAGAACAGACTCAAGAAATTGCCCGCTTGCAAGCCGAACTGGATTATTTACAGCTACGACAAAATCGCTTTGCTACCCTAGTCGCAGAAGGTGCTATTGCTCAAGATGACTTGGATATTGTCGCCTCTGAAGTGAAGGCTAAACAGGCGGCGATTAGGAAAGCCCAAGCAGCACGGGCAAGGTTACTTGCTGAAGTGGATCAAAATCGCGCCAAGGTGGGTCAGGCGCGAGCGGAGGTGGGTACAGCGACGGTAATGCAGAGTTACACGAAATTGCAATCCCCGATTAGTGGCATTATTCAAACTCGTATGGTTGATCCGGGCGTTGTCGTACAGCCCGGTATGGGTGTACTGAAAATCGGCGACTATTCGCGAGTACGACTCCAGGCGAATGTGGCACAGGAGGATGCTGGATCTATCCGCGTTGGTACACCGATTCAAGCCCAGGTGCCAGGGGTAACGGATCAACCTTTAACTGGGGAAATTACCAGTATTTTCCCGCAAACTAACAATAACACCCGCACGGTGACAGTGGAAGCGGTGGTGGATAATCCTCAAGAACGTCTGTTATCCGGACAGTTTTTGGATATGACCATTCTCACGAATCGCAAGGCAAGTACGATATCGGTGCCTCGAAACGCCGTGGGAGAATTCAATGGCGCCGATTCAGTGTGGGTGATTGAGGACAATCAGGCGCAACGGCGTCAGGTTGAGAGGGGGATGATTAGTGGCGATCGCATGGAAATCACCCAGGGACTCAAAGTAGGCGATCGCGTGATTACTTCTGGGGATAGCCGTCTGGTTCCTAATGTTCAAGTGACGGTGGTGGATGACACTGGCGATCCCGTACCGATGCTGGGTGAGAGTAGTCAGGACAAAATTGAAGTTGCGATCGTTGACCCTGATCCTACCAAGGGATTTAAGTCAGGGGGGGCTGAACTCATCCTAGAAGTCCGTGATCCCCAGACTCAAGAACCCTTACCCGCTAAGGATGTGGCGGTAGACGTCACCATGCCTATGCCCAATATGCCGCCAATGACCACAATGGTGGAACTAGAACCAACTGACAAACCCGGGCAGTTCCAGGTCAAAACTCATTTTGGCATGGCGGGAGAGTGGCATATTAAAGTCGAGGTTAAAGACCCCGATTATGCGGGTCAAACTATGCTCAAGGTGGCAGTTGAGTAACATTATCAGGCAAACCATGGCACGTCTGGAAAATGGGGTTGTAGAGACGTGCCATGGCACGTCTGGAAAATGGGGAAGAAAAAAATGCAATCCTTTTGATTTCACAATTGTTCAATTCTATTTCAGTGAGGATTCTGATGAAAAAACTTTTGTTGCTCGTGCTGACAATCAGCGTTTTAACCACCGCTTGCAGTAGTGGTAATCAAGTGGAGAGTGAATTAGAAACGGATGCAGCAACTGCTCCGACAACTGAAACGACGGCATCCCCTGCCGAAAATAACGTAATCATCACCATGGTGTCTCCAGAAGATGGCACTGTACCGATGGGCGATGCAGAATTTGTGGTCGAGGTGATTGATTCCGCCACCAATGAACCCGTAGCCGTGGAGGATCTACAAGTCGATCTGTCTATGGAAATGGAAGACATGGAGCCAATGACAGCCATGACTAAGGTAGAACCTGATACTCAACCTGGACGATACAAGGTGATGACTAACATGGGTATGAAAGGAAAATGGATGATGGCGGTGAAATCGACTGATCCGGCTATGTCTGGACAAGAAACATTTGATATTGAGGTGAAGTAGTCAAACTCAATCCCGGTTAACTATCCCCTTTTTGGTGGAGACAAGGCAACAGCCAACAGGCAATAGGCAACTGTCTTCATCTCCAATATATAAAAGGGGTGACAAAGGCAAATTTGGTATCACCTTAGCCAGAAAGTTTCAGCATCTGGAGAGATTCTTCATTCCGCTTCGCTCCATTCAGAATGACATCATCGGGCGTTTGAGTAAGCCTTGAAAATCTCCTCCGCTTCCCTATCTCCCAGACGTTCCACTGTCACGTCAGCGGGTGTAGGGTGCGTTAGCGAAGCGTAACGCACCATTTCAAACGATAGTAGTGAAACCCGCCCCTACACAATTTCCCTATCTCCCCCATCTCCCAGACGCGCCATGGCACGTCTCTACATTTCCCCCCAGCGCCCCCATGATCAAAACCTTTCTCACCCGTTGGTCGATTAAGCATCCGGTAATTGTCGCCGCGCTGTACATCGCCGTGCTAGTCCTATCCGTACTGAGTCTAATACTCCTACCGGTGCGGATGATGCCCTACGTGGAAAGTCCATTGGTGTCGATTGTCACCATGGCACCAGGTTCCTCGCCCACAGAAGTTGAAACCTATATCAGTAAGCCTATTGAGCAGCGATTGACGGTGCTGGACAATGTGCGGTTTATTCGCTCTAGTTCCCAGCAAGATATGTCCTTAGTGACGATTCAATTTGCCTGGGGGGATGATATCAATCAAGCGGTGCAATCTGTGCAGAGCATCATGACGGCGGCTGAGGGAGATATTGAACTGGATGGCTTGAACTCCCGCTCCTACTGGGTATTACCGATTGATCCGCTAAACCGTCCGGTGCTGACGTTGGCGCTACAGGGAGATGGCTGGGACTCAGTGCAGTTACGGGAATTTGCGGATAACACCCTGGTTGATCGGCTAACCCAAGTGCCAAATGTCCAGGCTGTGTCCATCTTCGGCGGCTATCGGCGACAGCTTCAGGTGGTAGTCGATCGACCGAAGTTAGCCGCTTACGGGTTATCAATTTTGCAGGTGCGCGATGCAATTGATGCCAATAACGTCAGCCAGGGCGCTGGGGTGCTGACTCAGGGTGACTCGGAAATCCTGGTGCGGGCGGATGAACGGGCGCTGAGTGCGGCGGATGTGATGGATTACCCTGTTTTGGAGCAGGATGGGCAGGTGGTTTACGTCCGAGATGTGGCTACCGTAGAAGATACGTTTGAGGAGCGGCGTAGTGGCTACCGCTACAATGGCGAGGCGGCTTTAGCCGTGAATGTGATCCAGAAGCCGGATTCGAGTTCCCCGAAGGTGATCAAGCAGGTACGGGCAGAATTGGAGCAGATTCAGGCAGAGTATCCGGGTCTGAGTTTTGCAGAAGCTTATGATAACTCCTATTTGGTTAATATTATTCTTGATAGCACCTTCCAAGAACTGCTGATCAGCGTGTTGCTCGCTGGGGTGGTGATTCTGATCTTTTTGGAAGATTTCCGCGCTACGGCGCTGATCATGATCTCCATCCCTACCTCTCTGGCTCTCTCCACCTTGCCTTTTATTCCCATCGAGATGTCCCTGAATTCCTCCACCCTGATTGGGATGATGATGGCAATTGGCAAACTGGTGGATGATTCGATCATCGTCATTGACTCCATTGATCGGAAACTACGGGAAGGGTTACGCCCCAGACAGGCGGCAATTCAGGGAACAGGGGAGGTGTTTCTGGCAAGTGCAGCAGCAAGTTGCGTGATGATTGCAGCACTGTTACCGACAATTATGGCGGGAGGGTTGACAGGACTGATGTTTGTGGGCATCGTGTGGCCCATGGTGTTTGCTTTTATCGCCTCGCTGATTGTGTCGGTAACGCTGATTCCCCTAATTGCCGCATTTGTGCTGAAGCCGCCCCAGAACAGACGCCAACGAAAGACTTGGTTGCAATGGCTGTTGACCCCAGTGCGGGTGGGCTTTCAGAAACTCGAACAGGGCTATGGTTGGCTGCTGGATCGGTGTATGAATAATCGGGAGGTGACGCTGGCGATCGCGGGAGCTGCTATTGTATTTGCGATCGCACTTTATCCGTTTGTGCCTCAAGAAATGATGCCCCTGGGGGATTCGGGCCAGTTTATGGCATCGCTGGAGATGGAACCGGGTACATCTTTTGCTAAGACTGACGAGAGTACCTACCGCTTTGAGCAGATTTTACTCGCCCAACCGGACATCGACAAAGTGTCGTCCCAAACGGGGTTTGAACTGACCCGTAATAGTACCTATTTCAGTGGCTACACGATGGGTAGCGTTAACTCCGCCTCTCTAATTGTCACCCTCAAGGACGATCGCAACCGTGACATCTGGGAAATTATGGATAGCGTCGAAGCTGAAGCCCGCCGGACTATTCCCGGTTTGCGCCGCATCGCCTTAAAGGAGATGGGTGTTGACGTAATGGCGACATCTGCGGCTCCGATTCAGCTTGCGGTGTATGGGGAGGATTTAGACATACTCCATCGTTTAGCCCAAGATGTCCTCCGCATCGCCGAAGATACGCCCGGTTTAGTCATGCCCCAAACCAGTTCAGCCCTAACTCAGCCAGAATATCAGATCCAGGTGGATCGTCGTCGCGCCGAAGAACTGGGGATGAATGTGCGAATGGTGGCAGAACAAGCCCGCTACGCCCTCACAGGTGGCTTTACCCGCCGCTATTACAACCGCCCCAACCTGCGGCAAAATTCGATTCTGGTGCGCTACGAGGAGGAGGAACGTGGCACCTTGAGCAATTTGGCAAATACGTACATTACCACACCGATGGGACAACAGGTTCCTCTAAAGACTGTCGCCACCTTGGAACGACACAATGGTCCTACGGTAATTGAGCATATTAATGGGAAACGGGTGGTATACGTTAACGGCTACTACCGGAAAGGGGGTCCGGCTTCCATGGATTTATCGATGGCGATCGCGATGCGGGCGGGAATGGAGTTACAATTTCCTCCGGGTTATGGTATCGATTCCATGGGTGACATGACCGACATGATGATCGAGTTTGACCGTTTGCTCAAAGGGTTGGTTGTATCACTGATTTTAATTTATTTGATTCTTGTCATTCAATTTGGCTCGTTTATTCAACCTTTGGTGATGATGGTGTCAGTTCCCCTACAATTAGTCGGTGTCTTCGGCGGATTGATTTTGGCGGATCAAACCCTTTCAAGCGTTTCAATTCTGGGCATTGTCATCCTATCCGGTTTGTCTCTATCCGCAGCAATTTTACTACTCGAATTGATCCTGGCGAAACGAGAAGAAGGAGTTCCCCGTGACGTGGCAATCCGCATGGCAGGTCCTGTCCGGTTAAAAGCGATTACCATGACAACCTGTACCACTGTTATCGTAATTGTGCGGCTGGCATTCTTCCCAGAAATCGGTATGGATGCCTATTCCCCCATCGCTACCGTAATTCTAGGGGGGTTGCTACTATCAACCCTGTTAACCTTGGTGGTAGTGCCAGTGGTGTATTCCTTCATCGATGATGCCACCGAATGGCTGAAGCGACGTGAGCGGCGACGTCGCCTGAGCCGACACCCAGATGTCATTCTGGGAAAGTGACCTAAAGCATCGGTTGGTGTAACCACAGTCACAAGAAATAATTCATAAGTTTTGTCGGGGCGGGTTTAGCCACTAAATCAGGTTGTTTACCGATAACTGCTCAACAAAACCCGCCCTTACTAACTCATAACTGTACTAAGAAATGTTAACAAGCCTCAAACCCTTACTGTTGCCAGATGAGCTGTGACACACCGAGCGAAGTCGAGGTGTTGCCTAATCTCCACCGTTAACTTTAATGAAAGTCCGACTACTTATCATAGAAAAAAAATCAAAAATTGCCGGAAAATTTGGTAGTCAAGTATAATAATTTAATTACTGGACTGATGATCTCGGCAAACAGTGAATCTGAGTCAGTAGTTGAAAGGCACAACAGCTTAGGGTCAAAACATGGTGGAGCAAGTCTTAAAAAAACGTTACCAAATCCAGAAACAGCTCGGTAAAAATGGTGGACGACGCACGTTGCTGGCGCGGGACTTACAAACCCAGGAATTAGTCGCTATCAAACTCCTCACCTTTAGTGCCGATTTTCAATGGGATGATATTAAATTGTTTGAGCGAGAAGCCGAAACCTTACAGTCACTCTCCCATCCCGCAATTCCCCATTACTTAGACCACTTTCACGTCCAAACAAGCAAGACTAAAGGCTTGGCATTGGTACAGAGTTATATCCCAGCGAAATCATTGGAAAAATGGGTTAAATTGGGTCGTCAGTTTAACGAAGCCGAAATTAAGCACATCGCTAAAGCATTACTCGAAATATTAATGTATTTACACGCACAGCATCCCCCAGTAATTCATCGGGATATTAAGCCGAGTAATATTCTGTTAGGAAACCGCTCAGGCAACAGTTTTGGTCAAGTGTATTTAGTAGATTTTGGCTCAGTTCAGACTTTAGCCGCAGCAGAAGGTAGCACGATTACAGTTGTGGGAACCTATGGGTATATGCCGCCGGAACAATTTGGTGGACGTGCGGTTCCAGCGTCCGATCTCTACAGCTTAGGTGCCACATTAATTTACTTGGTAACCGGGACGCATCCCGCTGATTTACCCCAAGAGGATTTGCGAATTGAATTTGAACCAAAAATCTCTCTCGATTCAGGCTTTATCGATTGGTTGCAGTGGATGACTGAACCGGATTTGAACAACCGTTTATTCTCTGCTGATCAAGCCTTAAAATCCCTGGAAAAACTGGGCAACTCAGAGTCCCCAGTGGTAAGGAATTCTGAGGGTAGTAAAGTTCAAATCAAAAAAGACCGTAATAGTATAGAATTTTTCATACATAATGATTCGGAGACAACAATTGGTTTAGTGGTTTTTAAGTGTATATTCTCAATCCTAGCTTTTTTAGGTTTTTTACAATTTCTAGCAATTGGCATATCATCGATGGTGAATGTATTTACTGCAAACTCTTTTTATGAAAAAATAATGAGTGGTTTTTCTGGTATTTTATGCCTCAGTGTTTCTTTCATTATCATATCAGCCATTATCTCTCTTTTTTCAGCATCTAAACAATCTACCCGACTCCGAATTGATCAGCATAACATATCACTTAATAATCGAGATTCAATTCCCAAAAGTTCTATTTGGAAATTAGGATTTTCACATGATTACAATACAGACTCACCTGTTTGTCGCGACATTGAGATTTGGGTAGGAACACAGCTCTATACAATTCCTACTGAGAATCTGACTGATCGGGAAGTTGATTGGATTGCATCTGAACTCAGCAATTTATTAGATTTGCCGCTTAGGAAATGAACCCTGAATTAAACAAAAACGCAAAACCATAAACTAATTTTACTAAGAGGACAATAAACAATGGTGGCTAAAGTTTTAAACAAGCGTTACGCTATCCAAAAACAGATCAACAAAAATGTGGGACGACACACTTTATTGGCAAGAGACTTAAAAACTCAAGACTTAGTAGTGATTAAGTTGCTGATTTTTGGAGAAAATTTTCAAGGGGATGATTGGAAACTGTTTGAACGAGAAGTCAAAACGTTAAAACTCCTTTCCCATCCAGCAATTCCCCGTTACCTAGACTATTTTGATCTAGACGCATCAATGGGTAAAGGATTAGCGTTAGTGCAAAGCTATATACCCGCTAAATCCTTAGAGCAATGGTTAATAGATGGACGAACCTTTAGCGAAGAATACATTAAGCAATTAGCTCAAGCCCTGCTGGAAATTTTGTGCTACTTGCATGAGCAAAAGCCGCCCGTTATTCATAGAGATATCAAGCCCAGTAATATTTTATTGGCAAACCGATCAGGTAACAGTGTGGGTCAAGTTTATTTAGTTGATTTTGGCTCGGTACAAACCCTAGCTGCCCAAAAAAGTAGCACAATTACTGTTGTAGGAACTTACGGATATATGCCACCTGAACAATTTGGTGGACGCACTGTTCCGGCTTCTGATCTTTACAGTTTGGGTGCAACTCTAATTTATTTAGTAACAGGGAGGCATCCAGCCGATTTACCCCAGGAGAATTTGCGAATTCAGTTTGAATCGTTTGTCAATCTAAGTTCAGAGTTGATTGATTGGTTGAAGTGGATGACACAACCCAGTCTAAATCGTCGTCCAGCATCGGCTGGGGAAGCACTGAAAGCTTTGACACACCCCCCTCAGAAAGCCGATATTTTTGCTGGTGCAGAAAAACCGTTTGGGAGTCGCATTAAAACTAAAAAAAATGATGATAAACTAGAGATTTTGATTCCACCAAAACGATTAAAAATTGATCTAGGTTTTGTTTTAACGATTATTATAAGTTTTGCCCTGCAACTTGGCGTTCCTGCGGTGGGTGTGTTTATGTTAATAAGTTGGATGGTTAACTCTGGATACTTCGATTTACTGCTGTTGATTTTTGTGCTGGTATTTGCTAGTTTTTTAATTATCTCAGTTGGCAAAAATTGGATTATACTTCAAGCTGGTTTATCGTATATTATTCGTTCACTCGGATTGACTAGAATTAATCTTGATAAACAAGAAATGTATTTGAGTTACGAGTTAATTTGGTTTAAAATAACTCCCAAAAAAATCCTTAAAAATACTATTATTAAACTGAGCTATATTCAACCTTTTTCGCTGATAAATGAATCATCGAAAGGAGAAAAGCATATAGGATTAATTCCGCTAACAATTCTAATCATTGCTGAACAACAAAACTATGCATTATCTGCCGCTTTTCTCGAACTCGTTGAGCCAGAAATGGAATGGTTAGCTCACGAACTCAGTAAATGGTCGGGTGTGCCGATTACGGTTGAAGACGAACCTCAAGAAGTGGAGAAAATGATGAAAACACTTGACTCCTAACCGAAAACTTTCACGAAAATAGCGACGCCACTTGAAGTGAGAACCTTCCTGCTCCTGAATAGACAGGTAAATTCCAGACAGAATAAGAATGTTCGATGTTAACATTTCTTTGCCAGCAATAGTCTGCCTAACTTCAAGCGTAGCACCGAAGAACATGTTAAGAAATTTGGCTAGTGGATGAAATGTGCTGTCGCGGTCGCTATCCTAGAAGAAAAATCAAAAATTGCCGGAAAACTCAGTAGTCGGTAGGTCGGACAATCTATTTCGCTAGTTGCCAACTCGTTCAAATCTGCTGCAAGTCCTCTGTGCAGACACAAGGCGTAGAGATGTGAAGGCGGAACGTCTCTGCAAAAGGGAATATTGAGTAACGAGTGTTACCTTAGGTTGGAAATAATTAGTTGGAACACATATCTATACAATTCCTACTGAGAATCTGACTGATCGCGAAGTTGATTGGATTGAATCTGAACTCAGCAGGTTATTAGATTTACCACTTAGGAAATGAATCCTGATTTACATCAAAATATCAAAATATAAATTTTTCCGGTCAAGAGTAAAATAAATAATGGTGATTAACATTTTAAACAAGCGTTACGCTATCCAAAAACAGATCAACAAAAATACGGGACGACGCACTTTGTTGGCACGAGACTTAAAAACTCAAGACTTAGTGGTGATTAAGTTGCTAATTTTCGGAGAAGGTTTTCAAGCGGATGATTGGAAACTGTTTGAACGAGAAGCCCAAATATTAAAACTCCTTTCTCATCCAGCAATTCCCTGTTACCTAGACTATTTTGATATAGACGCATCAATGGGTAAGGGATTAGCGTTGGTGCAAAGATATATACCGGCTAAATCCTTAGATCAATGGTTAAAGGATGGACGAACCTTTAGCGAAGAAGAGATTAAGCAATTGGCTCAAGCCCTGCTGGAAATTTTGTGCTATTTACATGAGCCGCCACCGCCCGTTATTCATAGAGATATCAAGCCCAGTAATGTATTATTGGTAAGCCGCTCAAGTAACAGTGTGGGTCAAGTTTATTTAGTTGATTTTGGTTTAGTACAAACCCTAGCTGCCCAAAAATGTAGCATAATGACTGTTGTAGGAACTTACGGATATATGCCACCTGAACAATTTGGTGGACGCACTGTTCCGGCTTCCGATCTTTACAGTTTGGGTGCAACCCTAATTTATTTAATAACAGGGAGGCATCCAGCCGATTTTCCCCAGAAGAATTTGCGAATTCAGTTTGAATCGTTTGTCAATCTCAGTTCAGAGTTGATTGATTGGCTGAAATGGATGATACAACCCAGTCTAAATCGTCGTCCAGCATCGGCTGGGGAAGCACTGCAAGCTTTGGCACACCCTCCTCAGAAAGCAGATATCTTTGCTGTGTGCGAAAAACCGTTTTGGAGTCGAATTAAAATTAAAAATTATGGGGATAAAGTAGAGGTTGTAATTTCACCAAAAGACTTAACAATAAACGACTATGTTGCTAGCTTAATTATGATTGTATATTTTGGTATTAGTCTTGGTTTATTTGGTATTCTTCCGGCAATAATTGTTGGAATTTTAATCAAAATTGTAAACCCAGAATTTTCTGATTTCGAGTTATTGCACTGGTTTTTTGTGTCTACATCTGTTGTTTTTGTAATTATATCAGTTGTAAAAAAATGGATAATTTTGCCGAAATCATGCTCGTCTATACTTGAAGCAATTGGATTGCATAAAATTATATTTTATTCAAGAAAATTATATTTTATTCACGAAGTAATTGGACTAAAAAATCAACAATTGATAATTATCAAAAATACCATCACAAAACTGATATATATTCACCATATTAGGATGATAGCTGGAACCTTCAAAGAAGAAGATTATACCTGGTTGTTTTCCCCAATAATTATAATCGGCACCGAACAAAAAAACTACGCATTATCTGCAGCTTTTCTCGAACTCGTTGAGCCAGAAATGGAATGGTTAGCTCACGAACTCAGTAAATGGTCGGGTGTGCAGATTACGGTTGAAGACGAACCTCAAGAAGTAGAGAAAATGGTGAGAATACTTGACTCCTGACCGAAAACTTTCACTTCAAATAGCGACGCCCGCCATTTGAAGTGAGAATAGTCTGACTCCTAGTTTAAGGAGAATGTCACGCTCCTCGTATTCTGGTGGGCAATGCCCACCCTACGGTATATCAAAAGTTTTGGCAATCTCACAATGCTTATTGAGCGTGCCATTCAGTTTAAGAATATTATCTAGGTTGTCAGCCAGAAATTTTGACGAGGAATGCGCTATCAGTTGGATACGAATGTTGGTGTGATGTATGGGAGGGGGCGTTTAATCTCGGTGCGCGATCGCTCAAACCACTCTTAACTCTGCTAACCCTAATACACGGGAGTTTGAGCGGGTTGAGCGCCTGTGGGTTGAGAATTGGCATCATTGCCAACAACTAGGAAAACGTGGGAAACTTTAAAACTTTCGGTCAATGTGGTCAACACTGACCCCTTTGCCGTTACAATAGCCTACTGCGGTCAGTCATCCTGATTGTCCAGCGATAGCCCTGTTGTGTAGTTGATAAGCTGTCCTGCATTAATTTACAGCAAGGCACAATCGGTGTAACTCATTTCAACCCTTCTACTGGCAATGTCTAAAGTACTTGTATCCGATCCCATCGATCAAGCTGGAATTGATATCCTCTCCCAAGTGGCTCAGGTTGATGTGAAAACCAATCTATCGCCTGAGGAACTCGTTAGCATCATTCCTGAGTATGATGCCATGATGATTCGTTCTGGCACTCGTGTGACCAAAGAAATCATCGAAGTGGGTAAACAACTCAAGATTATTGGACGTGCGGGAGTTGGCGTTGATAACGTTGATGTCCCAGCCGCTACCCGTCAGGGTATTGTCGTGGTTAACTCCCCCGAAGGAAACACCATTGCGGCGGCTGAACACGCTTTAGCGATGATGCTGTCTTTATCCCGCCACATCCCAGAAGCCAATCAGTCGGTGAAAAATAGTCAATGGGATCGCAAACGCTTTATCGGTGCCGAAGTTTACAAAAAAACCATAGGTATTGTGGGCTTGGGTAAAATTGGTTCCCATGTGGCAACAGTTGTCCGCTCCATGGGGATGAAGTTACTGGCTTATGATCCCTTTATTTCCCTGGAACGTGCGGATCAGCTAGGCTGTCGTCTGGTGGATATGGATT
Source organism: Coleofasciculus chthonoplastes PCC 7420 (assembly GCF_000155555.1). Lineage (GTDB taxonomy): Bacteria > Cyanobacteriota > Cyanobacteriia > Cyanobacteriales > Coleofasciculaceae > Coleofasciculus > Coleofasciculus chthonoplastes_A. The sequence goes on along the minus strand of NZ_DS989849.1, from coordinate 274,301 downwards.
TGTTGTTGCGGGAGTCGGACTACGTCACCCTGCATATTCCCAAAACTCCGGAAACCACTCATTTGATTAATGCCGAAGCCTTGGCGACAATGAAACCAACGGCTCGAATTATCAATTGCTCTAGAGGTGGAGTCATTGACGAGGCGGCACTTTCAGAAGCCTTAAAGACAGGTAAAATAGCTGGGGCAGCACTGGATGTATTTGAGTCAGAACCCCTGGGAGAATCTCCCCTACGTGAACTGGGTAAGGAAGTGATCCTTACGCCTCACCTGGGTGCGTCAACCGCAGAAGCCCAAGTTAATGTTGCCATTGATGTGGCTGAACAAATTCGGGATGTCCTCTTAGGATTACCGGCTCGTTCAGCCGTGAATATTCCCGGACTATCGTCGAATGTGCTAGAACAACTCAAACCCTATATGCGCTTGGCAGAAACCTTGGGCAATTTGGTCAGTCAGTTAGCGGGTGGGCGAATTGAACAGCTCAATGTCCGGTTACAAGGGGAATTAGCCACGAATAATAGTCAGCCATTAGTGGTAGCCTCCCTGAAAGGACTGTTATCCCAAGCCTTGCGTGAGCGAGTCAACTACGTCAATGCTTCAATTGAGGCAAAAGAGCGGGGGATTCGAGTGATTGAAACCCGCGATGCTTCGGTTCAGGATTATTCGGGCGGTTCGCTGCTGCTATCGGCAAAGGGTTCCTTGGGTGAACATTCGGTGACGGGAGCGCTACTCAGCGATGGTGAAATTCACATCACCAGTATTGACGAGTTTCCGATTAATGTACCACCGAGTCACCACATGCTCTTTACCCTGCACCGCGATATGCCGGGAATTATTGGTAAAATTGGGTCGCTACTGGGTAGTTTTAATGTCAATATTGCCAGTATGCAGGTGGGTCGCAAGATTGTCCGAGGTGATGCTGTAATGGTCTTGAGCATTGATGATCCCCTACCGGAAGGAATTTTGACCGAAATTACCAAAGTTCCTGGTATTCGGGACGCTTATACGGTAACACTGTAGTCACGTCAATTTTGGATTTTGGGTTTTGGATTTTGGATGACTCAGACGGTAGAACAACGATCCTCCGATATCTGTTGGTTTCCAACGGCTCTCCCTCAATTTAAAATCTGAAATCTGAAATCTGAAATCGTATGGCAAATAGCTGGTGGGAAATTAAAATTTTGGGCGATCCAGACTTGGAGGATTTAATCTTCTGGCGACTGGATAGTTTCGGCTGTCGGGGAATGTCTTGTGAAAGCAAGGGACATTCTCAACTGATCCGAGCTCACTTACCCCAAAATCAGGCACATTTGTTGGATTTGGCAGCACTTTCCTTGTGGTTGCGCCAAGATGCCCTGACGGTAGGATTGCCACTCCCCTTAACCCAGTGGCACTTAATTGATGAAGAAGACTGGGCAAGCAGTTGGAAACAGCATTGGCAACCCACAGAAATTGGCGATTGCTTTTTGATTTACCCGGCTTGGTTATCTGTACCCCAACAAACCGATCGCCTGCTGTTGCGCCTCGATCCGGGTGCAGCATTTGGTACGGGAACCCATCCCACCACGCATCTGTGCCTAGAAGCCCTGGAAATGCGAATCGGTTATGATCATAGCCACCCCGTTATTGCGGATATTGGGTGTGGATCGGGTATTTTATCCATTGCCTCTGTGTTATTGGGGGCAAAAAAAGTCTTGGGGGTAGATATTGATCCCCTAGCTGTGCGCTCTGCCCGCAGCAACCGAGAATTGAATCAGATTAGTGCCGATCGCTTGGTGGTGAAGAAGGGTAGTGTTGAGCTATTATCTCATCTTTTGGGAGAAAAAAAGGTTGATGGTATTCTCTGCAATATCCTGGCAGAAGTGATTATTGACCTGATTCCTGGAATCAGTGCGATCGCCAGTCCCCACAGTTGGGGAATTATTAGCGGAATATTGTTGGATCAGGCTAAACCTATTGCTGATACCCTAGAACAACATAACTGGACAGTAGCGACTCTCTGGAAACGCCAAGAGTGGTGTTGTTTTAATATTCGACGATAGATGATTAGGAGTGCCGAATCATCAATACCTACAGTAGAACGCCTATAATTGACCCGTTCAGCGTAAATGAATTTTCTATGATGAATGCCTTTGCCGCTCGTTTTAGCTTTGCTCTGCTTGTTCCTACAACCTTTTTGACAGTGGGCTTAACGGCGGCGGCTGTGAGAGCGCAAAATGAACTGTATAATCCGATTCCGATTCCTGAGCGTAATCAAGTTTCTGATACCCTCACTGACCAAGATATTCCCACGGGAGAGGGGGGGTTTGCCCGGGACTACACTATAGAATTGAGTGCTGGCGATCAAGTGGCTATTGATTTAATTTCAGATAGCTTCGATACAATTGTTACACTCTTAGCCTCTGATGGCTCGACTATTGCCGAAAATGATGATGGTCCCGATGGTACGACGAATTCGTTGCTATTTTCCCGGATTACTGAAACCGGAACCTATATTATTCGGGTGCGGGCTTTTGGAGAAACAGGAGGGGGTCCTTTTACCTTGAAGGTGACCCGTTTGCGACCAATTTGAATTACGCAATGCTAGAGGTTTAAATCCTCGACTGAATTGTAGAGACGCGCCATGGCGCGTCTCTACAAGGTTATTGACAAAATGCTAAAATTGACTGCCAAATTTCGGCTTTTACGTCACTTAACGAATGATCACTATTGAATGGAATAAGCTGTACCCAAGACCGTTCCTTGGCATAGATTAGGCTTTCATTAATGGGAATCACCTCATCATGCTGCCCATGCAAAATCAGAGTAGGAATGGGTCGTTTCAATCGGTGAGTTTGTTCATACTGACGGATATCTTCCACAAATTTATAAGAAAGGGGTAGTTCTTTCTGTTCGCCATAGTGATAAATAGGACGATATCCTTCAACTTGCCATTGATGCAGAGCTTCTTCTCCCAGAGTAGATAACCAACTCCAGAGAAATCCAAAGGCTGGCGCTAGCAAAACCAACCTCTGGATGAACGTGTGATATTCCCCTAACCAAGCCGCCGTAAGTCCGCCTAAACTCGAACCGATTAATGTGATTGGGGTGGGCGTTGACAAACACTCCGCCTGAATTTGCTGAATCTGACGAGTCAGTGTCAGATGAGAAAAGTCACCCTGGTTCAAATCGGGAACGAACAGAGACACTCCTAACTCCGCAAAGCGATCGCGTAAATAAACCGCCTTTGCTGATCCCGGATTGGACGCCAAACCGTGTAAGTAAATATACCTCAAAACTATTTTCACCTACAGCTTCTCATTTACATATACCGCTTTGAAACCTTTAAAACGTGTACTTATGTTAAATAAAATTAAGACATATTGCTTTTTCTCATAAACTTAACGAAAAGTTTGATATGTTCATAATCTATCCTCAAAATAAACACCGAAAACATGAAAGTTTCACAAAGTTCAAAACATTTAGGTCAATCGGTCGCTCTAGGCATCCTCCTAGTCCTCACGACTTTGAGCATTTTTATACTGATGATGATGCAGACTGGAGTTTAGTGGTGATGTATAGTTTTTCTTTTATGTCCTAACTAGAGTGCGTAGTGCTATATCACTGAGAACTTAGCACCAATACAGAGTAGGGGTACGACATGTCGTACCCCTACTGGTTGATTGAGATTTGCTATCACAAACGCCGTAGCAAGTTTGAACCGTGGGTATCTGTACCACAAGTATTGAACAAATTATAGGTGGCACTTAACTGTTTCACTTGCTGAGTTTGCCTAGGGCTGGGATGCCAAGGATTCGGGTTCGCGTAAGCATAATAGGCTTCTACGCCATCAATTCCCAAATTGGCGGCGGCGGGAATCAGTTCCTTAGCTGAACGTCGATAACGGCACGGATGAGCCAGCACCGCCAATCCACCCGCCTGATGCAAAACATCGATGACAGTAGCGGCTTCAGCTTGTTGATTTTTAGGGGCTTTACCCTGAAGATAAGTCTGTAACTGGGAATTGTGAGGATCAAACGCATAGCCCAAGATATGAACATCTGTATTCAATAAGCGAGCGTTGATTTCGACACCTATCCAGAGGTGAGGAATTGCCTGATGGGGTAAAGTGTCTTGGAGGGAATGGAGACAGGTTTTAGCGATTTGATAGCCATCGATTGTGTGATGATCCGTGATCGCAAACCCTTTAAGACCGATAGCAATGGCTTGTTCTATTAGCGTTTTGGGATAAAGCTGACCATCGGAAGCTGTGGTGTGACAATGGAAATTGTAGGAACGCGGACAACTATCTGGTCCTAATGTTTGCCAGACTTGGCGGAGAGCTTTTTGATCGGATTCTGTAACTGGGGATGATATTAAAACTGGAGCCATTTTTACCACCATGTTTGTCAATATTATTAATAGATGAATCTAATGAATGAGAGGCTCTCCTCAATTGATCAAGACATTCAGCTTTTCTATCGCTACGTCCTAATCGCTACGTCCTAATCATTTCAAATTCTTAACACTATCTTCACTATCTTAGCAAAATCTTAGCAAAAGTTAGCAGTCAGTGCCTGTAAAACCTATGTGAAGCGGTCACATTATCCATTGGTATTTTCTAGGGTCAGTATAAAATTAGCTAATCTTTCTCCTTCTGCCGGACAGAGTTGGCTAAGAACCTCTACCCTTTGCCATCTGCCTTGTGTAGCAGCATCCCCCATCTAAACCGGAGAAGTTAGAGGGGGATGACGGTTAGACATGAAACCGTTAAAATGACACGCTAAGAGAATCAAGTTTTTGCGTTCGACCTCCTCTATATTCAACCATCGCACTCCTTATTTGCTCAGAGAACCATCAGAATTGCGAGTTTTCCAGGCAGATTCTAGTAACTTAGTCCAGCGCTTTTGCAGTTGTTTTGGTGTACATTTGAGCGCTTTGGCAATTTCAGCATCACTCTTGTGGGCTTGTTTGAGAGACAGAAGGTGCTGTTGTTGCTGATCAAGTGTAGCCAAAAAAGTTTCCCATTGGTCAGAGGTCATGCCTAATTTTTGGTCTAAATCGGCTCCCAGCCATTGGTGTACCAGTTTCCAGTGGGATGAGCGGGCGAATTTCTCGACGTGGTACTTAAAGCGCTGTTGCAGGTAATCCCGTTGGCGGGGGGTTAGCCCTAAAATCTCATCGATTTCCGGTGCGGCGAGGTCTTGTAACTTTAAGACCAAGTAATCCGCGCAGTCAGAGTGACCTTGTTGCTCAAGATAATTAATCAGTTCACCAACCACGCGATCGCGCAGCACAGATTCACTGGGATCAGTGGTTTGAGCGACTAGGTGCGCCCGTACTTGTTGCATCGCCGGGGAGCGGCTTAACTCTTGGGCTTCTTCGCCCTTGGCAAATTCCACAGCTTGCTCAATATCTAGAGCCGTTTCATTGGGTTGGCGTCTGGCAAAGCTTTGCGCTCTCAGGACGATAAGCTGTTGACTACAACGGTTCGGTAAGGTGATGCGCCGCTTGGCATACTGTTCCGTAAATGCCATATACTCTGCCAGTTCAATTTGAGTGCGAGGCGTGTAGTCTACATCCACCTCATTTTCCCGACGAAATGCTTTCAAGGACTCAGCATAAAAGTCTTGTAAAAAGTCCTCAATCAGATTATAACGAGCCGAAAATTTTAACTGGGATTGAGGCTGAGCAACATGGCGATAAACCATGGCACTTAATGTGCTGTGCAATTCAACACGCCCTTGCTTAGACCCCAATTTATAGTAGCCTAAACACTTATGTAAGCGGTGACGAATTAACGTAATTTGCCAGGAACGAACTTGACCAGAGGTTTGAATGCGATCGCTCTTGCGGCAAATTCGTTGTACCTCCTGCACCATGCGTTTTGCCACGACTTGAGCGCGACTGGGTAGGCGTTTGGGTTCAGAAGTCAAACCACCATTGGTTTCTAAAGCTTTGGAACCATAGAGTGCCGACCGCATTTCCTCTAGCAACAGATCCATTAAACTTTGAGTGTCTGTGCCGAAAACTTCCGGATTCTCTAGGTGGTTTGGGGAAGGTTGAGTGATAGATTTAACAGTTTTAACGTTCATGGTATTGCCCCTAAAGACTACAGTTACGAATTACCAAGACATCAGCAGAGGAACGAGTGGTTATTCGGAATAAATGCTCTGTTGCTGTCCACAATTTGAATGTAAAACGTTACGCCTAGTCTTTGGTTGAGTGGTGTGTCACTAAACGAGAGATCACTAGTACACGGCAGACACCCTCGCCTATTTAGGGACTATGCTTATGGCTGCTAACCCTTGCTACACCTGCATTTAGGCAATTGGCAAGGGGTTAGTACTTCCACGGCTTTAATATTGAGTGAGAGTAGACAATTCACAAACTGGGTTTATTTGTGGACGTTCATCCGAAATCCCCGGTCTGTCTCCTGTAGTCCGAATGCTGATCAGCGAAAGCCGAACTGGATTGGGTTTGACTCTAACGGGTTACACCGATGGGTCAAACCTTATAACCCTATTCCCAACTCTGGTTAGCGGGTACAGCCCACGTCATGGCGGCTTGTGCTCCCAAACCTTTCCGCAGGATTGTGGGTTCATCCCCAGTCATGTCCAAAATGGTGGATACCTGGACACCAGGTTTTGAGCCATCATCGACAATAATGTCCACTAAACCCTCAAACTGATCAAAGAGTCTGGCGGTTTCCAGTCCCACAGTGGGAAAATTTCCCATCTCATCAGGTAAATGAGCCGACGTGGAAATTACCGGATTACCCAAGGCTTCGAGTATGGCTTGACAAACCGGATGATCCGGAACTCGGATACCACTGGTTTTACGCTTAGGACTCATCACTAGCCGAGGGACTAACTTAGTTGCGGGTAACAAAAAGGTATAGGGTCCAGGAATCAGACGCTTCATAATCCGATAAGCTGGGTCACTGACCCAAGCATATTCAGAGATATTGGATAACGAGGAACACAGAAACGTTAAGGGCTTCTCATTAGAGAGTTGCTTTAAACGCCTGACCCGTTCCACAGCCGATTTGACATTCAAGTCGCAACCAATGGCATAAACGGTATCTGTGGGATATAACATCACCGCACCGTCTTGCAGGTTGTCCCTTATTTTCTCTATTCGGCGTATTTGAGGTGTGTCCGGATGGATGGTGTAAATCGTTGCCATAAATCGTTCCAAATGATTGCAATGGTTAGATGATCTAATAAAAGCCTAAATTCCACGACCTCAAATCGGTAAAATATGGAGTCGGCATTTGAAAACGCAGGTGCAATTAGCCAGTGAAGCTATTTATTTACCACACCCCCGAACTTACCCCAACGGATACGACGCCAGATTGTGCGATCGCGGTTGATGTGCTAAGAGCGACAACCACGATTGCGACAGCCTTACACGCAGGTGCTGAAGCTGTGCAAGCCTTCAGCGATATTGATCAGTTAATGCAAGTGAGTGAACAATGGCTCCCAGAAAAACGCCTTCGCGCCGGAGAACGGGGCGGATCAAAAGTCGCGGGTTGTGATTTAGGCAATTCTCCCCTCGACTGCACGCCAGAGCGCGTCCAGGGACGCCGTTTGTTTATTACGACCACGAATGGCACTCGCGCCTTACAGCGCGTCCAGAACGCCCCTGTGGTGCTAGCCGCCGCCATGGTGAATCGTCAGACGGTTGTCAAGTATCTGCTAGAGCAAAAGCCGGAAACTGTTTGGCTAGTCGGTTCTGGCTGGGAAGGTTCCTACTCCCTCGAAGATACCGCCTGTGCAGGTGCGATCGCGGATAGTTTGATCTCCCAAACCGATCACTCGCTTAGTGATATCGCGGGTAATGATGAAGTGATTGGCGCTCTTGCCCTTTATACTCAGTGGAAAGACAAGATGTTAGAAATGTTTCACCATGCTAGTCATGGTCAACGTCTACTGCGGTTAAACGGTCATGAGGATTTAAAGTATTGCGCCCAAGCGGATAGTTTAGACGTTTTACCGATTCAGAAAGAACCCGGAGTTTTAGTCAAAAAATTCTGAGTGTAGAAAGAAGGCAAAGGGCAGAGGGTAAGCTGTTCGACATTTAAACCTTAATGTTAATCATGGTGAAATCCTTGTAGTCAACACTCGGTCAGGGCGGGTTTATTCGCATCAGGGTCAATTCAGCAACAATAATCATGAAACCCGCCCCTACACATTCAACACTTCCCCCGCTTCCCCCGCTCCCCCAGCTCCCCCAGCTCCCCCAGCTTCCTACTGAATCGCACTAGCAATCAACCGCTCCCACGCCCAATCCGGTAACAACCAATGTAGGAATATATAGAGTTTGGCATCCATCGGTGTGGCGTATCGCCGCTTGGGATGGCGACTATTAACCGCCTTGGACACCGCTTTGGCAACTACATTAGGACTTGAGGCATTTGGGTAATCCTCTAACACCTTTGCCATGGGTTCAACCGTTCCCTGGTACGCTGATCCCTGGGAATTCTCCCGTAACGTCTGAGCCGCAATACTTGACCATTCACTTTCAATCGCCCCCGGTTGCACCACCACCACGCGAATGCCAAAGGGTTCGGTTTCCATCCGTAAGGCATCGGATAGTACCTCAACCGCGTGTTTCGTGGCATGATACCAACCACCGATAGGCATCCAAATCCGCCCTCCCATGGAACTGATATTCACGATTGTGCCGGATTTTGCCGCCCGCATCGACGGTAGAACCAATTGCGTCAGCCGCATTAAGCCAAACACATTCACGTCAAACTGTCGCTTCGCCTCTTGGAGTGGTACATCTTCCAGCGCCCCGTAGGAACCATACCCCGCATTATTCACTAATGCATCAATCTGCCCTTCAGCCGAAAGTAGGGTTTGCATCGCCGTTGTCATACTGGCATCATCGGTCACATCAAGGGACAGAACTTTGGCGCCCATTGCTTCAATATCCGCCATTTTCTCCACTCGCCGCGCCGCACCATACACAATCCAACCCTCTTTTAGAAGTTGCTGCACGATCGCTTTACCGATCCCAGACGAAGCGCCTGTTACCATGGCAACTTGTTTCTTTGAACCGCTAGACATAGGAGACTCCTATTGTAGGAACGACAAAGGACGTAGCTTGCTTCTTTTCGGAAGCCAGTATGACATAAGACCAATGACTAATGACACTTAAAACTGTTGCAAAAAGCGCAAATCACTGGTATATAAACGGCGAATATCATCAATTTGATGCATGACTAGGGCAAAACGTTCCGCGCCAAATCCGGCGGCAAATCCGGTATAAATTTCTGGGTCATAACCAACGGTTTTCAGCACATTGGGATCAACCATTCCACAGCCGCCCATCTCTAACCATTTCCCTCTCCATTTGACATCAATTTCCGCCGAGGGTTCGGTGAATGGGAAATAACTGGCGCGTAAGCGAACATCGACATCTTCACCGAATAATTCTTGGAAAAAGACTTTTAATGTCCCTTTGAGATCCCCAAAGGTGATGTCTTCATCAACGGCTAAAATCTCAATTTGATGGAAAACAGCCGAATGTGTCGCATCAACGGTATCCCGGCGATAAACTCGCCCTGGGGCAATAATTCGGATCGGGGGTTCGTTATTTTCCATGTAGCGAATCTGCACCGAGGAGGTATGGGTTCGCAGCAGGTTTCCATCGGGGAGATAAAAGGTATCCTGCATATCCCGCGCCGGATGGTCTTGGGGGGTATTTAATGCCTCAAAATTATAATAATCGGTCTCCATTTCTGGTCCCGTGGCGACGGTGTACCCTAGACCGACAAAAATATCCAGCACTTGGTCGATAATGCTATTGAGGGGATGAATTCGACCTTGAGGTTTATACACCCCTGGCATGGTCACGTCAAGGGTTTCAGCGGCTAATTTTGCTTGAATTTGGGCGGCTTGTAACTCTTGGCGCTTGTTGTCTAGGGATTGTTGGAGGGCTTCTTTGACTTCATTAGCAAGCGCCCCAATTCGAGGTCTATCTTCGGGGGATAGCTTCCCCATCCCGCGCAAGATTTGGGATAACTGTCCTTTTTTCCCCAAGTAGTTGACGCGCAATTGTTCCAATTGATCCAGCGTATCCGTTTTTGCGATCGCAGGAGTGGCTTCTTGTTTGAGGGCGACTAATTGGGTTTCTAGCTCGTTGAGCGAAGTAGTCATGAATTCAGTCGTGATCAGGTTTGAGCGGTGCTTTGCTAGCAAAGGCTTTTCTTAGTTTACCGTTATCGGCTAACGGCGAGGGGGAAAGAAGACCTTATTATATTCCGCTAACGCCAGAATTAGGAGTGCGATCGCTAATATAACGGCTGCGGTGATCCCGCCGTACTGGACTAGGGTTGTGGGATTGATTTGGGTTAGGGGTGTGGGTGTGAGGGTTTCGATGGTGTTGGTTTGGGGTTCTAGATTCGGTTGGGTTGGCGGGTTGGTGTTGATCATGGTGTTTACCTCGGTTATCGATATAACCATGATGGCTTAGGCGATCGGTGTTTTAGGTAGGTAGAAGTAGGGGACTTGGTAATGTCAGTGTTTGTAGGGAGATGTAGGATAATGTTTGTTATTCGTCATTTGTCCTTTGTCATTTGTCATTTGTCATTCGCCATTTAACCACCTGTAGGGGCGACCCGCTTGCATTAATTAACAACACTCATCCATTCAATTGACTCGGGTCGCCCTCTTATCAGTTTGTTCTCAATGTTGAAACGTTGATGGCGCTAAAGCGCAACTACAAACTAGCAGAATTGGGATGGGTTTGATAAAATTGTCAAATGAATCTCAATGATCACTAATGAACTCAAAAGAGGCGCTAGAATTCATCAATAGCTTGCTTAGGGAGAAATTCCAACCTGTTTTGGATGAATCAGAAGAGGCGATTTTTATTGGGATTTGGGATAAACAAGAGTATCGGGATATTGCTGCTCAAATTCTTTTCAGTGAGCAACATACTAGAAAACTGGGTGCAGATTTATGTAAGAAAGTTACCAAATATTTAGAGATACGAGTTCGTAAGCGAAATTTTCGGAAGCCAATAGAATGTCGATATAAGGAGTGGTTAACCCAGCAAACTCATGGGTTAAAATCCGATGCCAGTACCTTGGAAATGACCTCTCCCCCTGCCCCTCTCCTACCAGGAGAGGGGAGTAATTTATCGTCTTTCGGGCAGGATCAGGATTCAGATATTATAAATGACAATATAATCACCAATCCCTTTACTCCTCAACAAGGCAGAATCGATAATCCACAAGACTTCTTTAATCGTGAACGGGAAATCCGGCAGATATTCGAGGTGATTAATAGTGGGAGCAGTGTTGCCCTAATCGGAGCAGAGGGTATCGGTAAATCTTCTTTACTTTCCCAGATTGTCCGACTCGCGGACAGTTATCTCCATTCGCCGCGTCAGCCTGTTTTTATCGATTTAAATTTGGTTGAAGATGAAGATGATTTCTATGGTGCATTATGTGATGAGATTGGGATACCGGAAAGCAAGGGAGCCAGGTTAAGTCGCCATTTAAAATCGCGGCAAGTTCTGCTGGTGTTAGATAATGTGGGCAAAATGACGTGGGATGGCTTTAATCGGGGGTTTCGGGATTATCTACGGGGTTTGGCTGAGGGGAGTCAAGCACCACTTAAGCTGGTTTTAGCCGCGAATGAATCTTTAGATGAGCTGTTTAATGATAGTTGGGATAATGGCAAAACTTCGCCTCTGGCAGGAGTTTGTCAAGAAGAAATTATAAAACCCTGGGATGAACCAACCGCCCGTGATTTTATTGATACACGTTTGGCGATGACTTCGATAAGGTTTACTGAAGCTGAAATTAATCAGTTAGTTGAGGAAAGTGGTGGTCATCCCCGGCGATTGATGCAGTTGTGTTATCGAATGTATTCTCGGTATTTGGAGGGTGGGTAATGAGCCAAGATGTAGTTAGCCACGATGAAATCAAGCAAGATGAGAATGAGCAAGATAATGAAATCTCTGTTCCCCGATTAGATTTAGCGCCGAAACTGCAACGCCCTTTATCGTTATGGAATCCCCTAGATTATTTGCGTCTCTTGTACTGGGTGTTTTATTTTCCTCAAGCATTGCGCTGGTATGTAGATAACTTTGGTGGTGGATATATTCCCGTAGCAGAAATGAATTGGCGCAAGGGATTAGAACTATTGCGTCAGAATCCGGTTCAGCGTCAGTTGCTTATTCAAGGGTTGATGTTGACTATTGTTATTCCTGTCGCTTTTTGTGGATTACTTCAACAGATAGGCTTTGAGATTGATTGGAGAGGCGTGGCGGTTGGCGTGGCGTTTGGCGTGGCGGGAAGCGTGGCGGTTGGCGTGGCGGGAAGCGTGGCGGTTGGCGTGGCGTTTGGCGTGGTGGGAGGCGTGGCGGTTGGCGTGGCGTTTGGCGTGGTGGGAGGCGTGGCGGTTGGCGTGGCGGGAGGCGTGGCGGTTGGCGTGGCGGGAGGCGTGGCGGGAGGCGTGGCGGTTGGCGTGGTGGTTGGCGTGGCGGTTGGCGTGGCGGTTGGCGTGGCGGTTGGCGTGGCGGTTGGCGTGGCGTTTGGCGTGGCGGGAGGCGTGGCGGGAAGCGTGGCGGTTGGCGTGGCGTTTGGCGTGGCGTTTGGCGTGGCGGGAAGCGTGGCGGTTGGCGTGGCGTTTGGCGTGGCGTTTGGCGTGGCGGGAGGCGTGGCGGGAAGCGTGGCAAGCTTGCGTCCAGAAAACTGGCTGATTGGTTCACCCTTAAACTTACGATATCTCCAAAATGGGAGTTGGTTATTCCCTCGCATAACCCTACTTCCCCTACCTTATCTAAGGTTTCGTTTGCAGAATTGGCTGCAACAGGATTGGGAAATGAGTTTGTACAATGTTAATCAACTGTTGGCATATACAATGCAATTCATTCCCGTTGTGCAAAGTGTTAATAAAGTATTGAATTCTACCCCATCAGACCAGTTGATTTGGCGTGTATCTCATCTAGCTGAAGCGCCGTTTGATTGGGATCTCGTTGGTTGTGCTTCCGCTTCACTAAAAAAGCATTTTCAGTCACATTTTATTGGCTTATCATTTTTTAGGTATTGGAATGAACCTTTCTCTCCTCCTTTGAGAAAGACTCGCTTAGACACCCCTGCTCGTGCTGCGGCGGCTGGTTTCTGGCATCTTCATGAAAAAGAACCCGCCCAAGCAACGGAAGCCTTTGCCGTTGTCTGTTCCCTTCTCTATGGTGAAGAACTCTTCACCCTCGCCCAAATTCTCACCACATTCAACGAAGCCAAAGAACCCGCCACAATCGCCACATTAGAACCACCTATTTCCCCCAACGAACCCTTACTACGTCCGATAACCTGGAACACGATAAACGCTCTCCGTCGAGTCGTGGAAGATGTGCGAGTGGTTCAGCGTAGCGTCTCTCGTTCCACCCGTTCCTTTGCTCTCAATCGCGCATTAGGAGAACTCAAAACTATCCTTAATCATATCGAAAACCTACCCGAAGCTGAACGAGAACTGATTAAAGATATTGCCCAAACTTGGCAAGAATCTTTATTACAAATTGCGGCTGAAATTGGGCATATTTCCATCACCAAACCCGTTACCAATCCTTATGTTGTCGGTGACCCCGTAGAAGGGAATCGCTTTGTCGGACGAGACGATATCCTCAGACAATTAGAAGAACTTTGGGTTATGGGTCAACAACTCCAATCCGTGGTTCTTTATGGTCATCGCCGCATGGGGAAAACTTCGATTCTTTTAAATGTGGCAAACTGTTCCGGTTCACGAGTAAAAGTGGTTTATATTAACCTACTGCGTTTAGGCAGTCCCCAAGGTGTTGGGGAAGTGTTAATGGCAATTAGTGATGCGATTTCTGATGCTATCGGTTGTCCCCCTCCCGATGATGATGCTTTGCTCAATCTTCCTTATCGGACGTTTGAACGCTATTTTAAACAGGTGGTGGAGATGGTGCAGGGGACAGAGACGCGCCATGGTACAGAGATGGAGACGCGCCATGGCGCGTCTCTACAGGGGTTAATTATTGCCCTAGATGAATTCGAGAAAATTGAGGAACTCATTGAAGCGGGAAAAATCCCTAATGATTTTATTGGCTATCTGCGGGGATTGGTGCAAATGAACGCTAAAGTCGCGTTTGCTTTTGCTGGGTTGCACACCTTAGAAGAAATGACTGCCGATTATTTCCAACCCTTCTTTGCCAGCGTTATTCCGATTCACGTTGGTTTTCTAGAACCTGCTGCAACCCGCCAGATTTTAGCCAATCCCAGCCTGGAAAATCCAGATGCGACTGTTTCAGATATCCCGGATAATGAGGCGGTTGATTTTCCCCTAGATTACACCCCAGACGCCCTTGACTCAATCTATCGTCTAACCGCAGGTCAACCCTATTTAGTTCAACTGGTGGGATTCCAACTGGTGCGCCGATACAATGATTTTGTGTTTGAACAGGGACATTCGCGTGACCCCGTTTTTACCGTAGAGGATGTGGAAGCGGTAATTAATGACCCCGCATTTTATCAGCGAGGACGATATTATTTTGATGGGGTTTGGGGTCAAGCGGCGCGAGGGGTTACAGGTCAACAGGCAATCCTTAAGGTGTTAGCGCCTTACCCGGATGGGTTAATGAGTGAACAATTAAGGATAAATTTAGCAGAATACTTCAGAGAATCAGTACTTGCGCTTCTAGAGGAGAAACAATTAGAGGAAGCGTTGGAGACATTAAAACGCCATGATGTGATTCAGCAAAAGGGTGAGTCTTGGCAGATTATCGTTGAACTATTCCGGCGCTGGGTGTTAAATCAATAGATTGTCATTAGTCATTTGTCATTTTTCATTTGTTGGATCAATTTTTTGCCTAATTGTAGTGGCGTGACATACCTAATTTTATCAATTAATCTTACGCCCAGAAACCGTAGGAGCGCACCTCAGTGCGCCCAATTCAATGGTCAAATCTATTTCACCCTTTTTAGGAAGCTCTCTTCAACCGCAAACAGTTTAAAAAACATAATAGGAATGTCACTGATTTAAGCAAAATATTGCCAACATGGACTTGGACGCCTAGAAATAAATTTCCGGCTGAAAGCTAAAGTAAGCTAAAGCTTACTGAGTATTTGAACCCGTTTTAACGGGTTTTAGCTTTTAGCCCGAACTTTAGTTCAGGGCTTTAGTTCAGGGCTTAGACTAAAATTCTGAATCGGAACATCGGCGACAAAATGATTCTACTTTATGTAGAAACTTAGCCTGCCACACCTCTACACTGGTAAAGACTGACAACTATCTTCCGTTAACATCGCGTGTCTTCAACCAATCCCCAAACGTTCCCCTTAATCCTCGGTATTACTGGTGCCTCAGGCTTAATCTATGCAGTACGTGCCGTGAAGTTTCTCTTAGAAGCCGACTATACCATCGAACTGGTGGCATCAAAATCAGCCTACATGGTTTGGCAAGCGGAACAAAACACCCGTATGCCTCCAGAACCCGAACAGCAGGGACAATTCTGGCGACAGCAAGCAGGTGTACCCACAAAAGGCAAGCTGATTTGTCATCGCTGGGGGGATGTGGGTGCAACCATTGCCAGTGGTTCGTTCCGGACATTGGGAATGGTGATTATTCCCTGTAGTATGAGTACGGTGGCAAAAATCGCCAATGGTTTAAGTTCAGATTTATTAGAACGGTCAGCCGATGTGCAGTTAAAAGAAGGGCGTCAACTGATAATTGTACCCCGTGAAACACCATTCAGCTTAATTCACCTGCGTAACCTCACCACTCTAGCCGAAGCGGGGGTAAAAATTGTACCAGCCATTCCCGCCTGGTATCACAATCCTCAAACGATTGAAGATTTAGTGGATTTTGTTGTAGCGCGTACCTTTGACCAACTCAATATTGATTGTGTTCCTTTAACGCGATGGCAAGGCGGTTTTCGGGAAAAGCTTTGACCCTTTGCTTGACGCAGGGAATCGGGTTTGTAGGGGCGGGTTTCAAAATTATCGCTTCTTACTTCACCTAGATGTGACTAAACCTGCCGTGACTTGGTTAGGGCGATTGAATGGTTAGGGCGATTGAAATCGCTGCTACACAAACAAAGTCCGCCTACGCGGACTGAATTGTAACGGCGATAGTCAACCGGAATTTAGAATCAGCTAGGTGTATAATTGATGGTATTTAATTTAATTCAGATCT
The DNA here is from genome assembly GCF_000155555.1 of Coleofasciculus chthonoplastes PCC 7420. GTDB lineage: Bacteria > Cyanobacteriota > Cyanobacteriia > Cyanobacteriales > Coleofasciculaceae > Coleofasciculus > Coleofasciculus chthonoplastes_A. The sequence goes on along the minus strand of NZ_DS989849.1, from coordinate 258,145 downwards.
AAAATTTGAAGAGATTATAGAAATAATACCGACTAGACTTATAGCGGTACTATATATTAATGGAAAAAGAAAATGGAAGCGAGTGATTATTGGATTCAGAACTTACCTAGGGGTTGCTGAATAAGTCTTGTGGTGGGGAGAGGCAATAGGGAATAGGCAACACCTCGGCTTCGCTCGGTGTGTCATGGGCAATGGTTTAAAGCCTCTGTCGAGGGAAAATTTGGCGCTGGCGGAGGCACAAATTCCAGGGTTTTGACGGTTATAGTGTAAAAACCTTGCACTTGTTGGGTAGAAAAATGGCTTAAAACCCTTATCTGGTCTAGCTTCCACACTCATGCAGCAAGCCCTACCTAACTTAGCTAAAACAATGAGCAGGATTAGCTGTCAGGATCGAGAGTTGCGTGACATTTCCAACCGTACCCACCGGATTTCGTCATTATTGACATTAAGGTTTAAATGCCGAACAGCTTACTCTGCACTCTTACTCTCTAACTTAAGGCTGGTGGGCAATGCCCACCCTACGGTATATTAAGGGTTTCGGCGATGTCAAAATGCTTATTTTAGTGCCATTCTACTCTGATACCGTGGTTCGTGCCAAAACGCGATAGACATTCACCGTTTGCTGTTTCCCCTTCAAGGCTAAAGGTCCCCAAGATTCAACCTCAAATTCCCCTTGCAGTTGATCTAGCGTTTGTTGACCAATGAGAATCCGACAGGGAGTCGGTTGACGCTGTTTCTCACAACTCTCTAGCCGGGAGGCAATATTAACACTATCGCCAATTACGCCATATTCTAAACGGTCTTTGCCCCCTAAACTGCCCACCACAACAGGACCGGTAAAAATGCCAATCCGCATTTGAATCACCGGTAAACCTCGGCGTCGCCAATCTCGGTTCATCGACTCTAGGCGATCGCTAATTGCTAACGCACAGTCTACCGCCGCTTTCGCATCTTCGGCGACTTCGGTTCTGTGCAGACGAGACATGGGGACACCAAACGCCACCATCACCCCATCCCCGGTAAACTTATTCACAATCCCCTGACGCTGGAGGACTTCACGAGTCACCACTCCCAGAATTTCATTTAACCATTCCAACAATGCCTCTGGGGTCATCTTTTCCGATATGGTGCTGAAATCTTTAATATCGGCAAAAAACATCGTGGCGGTGAGGCGAATCCCCGGTAACTTGCCAGATTTTAGCAAGCGATCGCGACCTTGCCAAAGAGCCTGAGCAACTTCAGGCGAGGTATTCTGTCCCAACAGCTTCATCACGATGCGCTGCTGTTGATGGGCTTCATAAGACCGATGGGTGACAAAAATTGCCACCGTTAACCCAAATCCGAATGCTGGCGCAGCAAAAGGAACCCAGCCACCTTGGGTCAATAGGTAAAAACAAACACTGGATAACACCCCCAAACTACCCGTTACTCCAATAATTAACGCCAGGGGATGATACGTCACCCGCCCCAATATCCCACCGATCGCAATCCAACCAATAATCCACAGGATTTCTACCTGTTCTGACCAAAACCAGAATAAAGGACGCTCACCCGTCGCCGCATCCAGGAATTGGCTAACCATTTGAGCCTGCATTAAAACCCCAGGTATTTTCGCATTTTTTTCCAGGGCGGGACTAAAGGGTGTGGTAAATAAGTCTTTGAGACTGGGTGCAGTGGAACCAATAATCACAATCTTGTCCTCCACCCAACTCGGATCAACCGTTCCGGCTAAAACATCGGTTAAGGATACTTGTCGCGCCACCTGATCAGGAGAACGATAATTGAGTAAGATTTGGAACCCACCAACATCTGCGTTTTGATATCCCCCTGCATCTTCCGTTATAGGTGACAACACAGCCGCGCCAAGCTGGGGAATGTCTGGATTATCGGAACTGGCTTCCAGTTCAATTCCACGCGGTTCTAGATAGCCAAGTGCCAAAAGCATGGAAAATGAGAACAGTACACCACTTTCATTCTCCGCCAAATATAAATTGCGACGAACCACATCATCCGGGTCAAGGGGTATATCATTAAAACCGATGCGTTCCGGTGATACATCTGGCGGCGGTGGGGTTCCGGCGCGGATATCAATATTCTGAATTGCAATTAAATTCGGTTGTTGCAGTTGTTCCACTAACTGCTGATGACCCGGTTCCACAGGAAGATTGCGATACAAATCTAGACCAATAACGGCTGGTTCAGCGGCTTGCAGTCGGCGTAATACCTGTGCTAAAACCTGATCCGAGATGGGCCACCGATTTTGAATTTCCAGGTCTTGTTCTGTAATCGCGACAACCAAGATCCGAGGATCAGGTTCCGTTTCCAGAGGTCGCAAACGGACAAACTGATCATACGCCGCCAATTCTAGCGGTTCTAGTCCACCCAAATGTCGCACGCCCAGAAGGGTAATGATCACAGCAATGGTTGAAACTCCCACGACTCGCAGATTTGCCAAATCGGGTAATGCCAGACTAACCTTTTGAGGGATGCGAAAAACCATAGGGATAGATGTTTTAGCGTCTCAGAAGCCGTTGGACAGCTATGCAGATATTACTCAAACCCGAAGATGCCTAAATTTGTCCAACTGACTGTGGCAGCATAGCCCTTACCGCATTATGCCACTTTTCTGGTTTGTAGGAGGCACTAAAGTGCCTCAAGCGGGTCGAGTGCTGACTACTGACCCTTAAGCATAATATTTATTTTTTGTTAGATAGATATACCTAGAAGATTCCTCCATTACGGTTATAGAAAAATTAGGTGTGGCAGGTTTTGGCAAGAAAGCAGACTCTATTCAACAGCACCAATCAAATCCTTACTGTTCCCTGTTCCCTAATCTCAATCATTAACTTTAATGAAAGTCCGACTACTTATCAGTAGACATGATAATCTTTGAGATATTTAACTTAGCGATCGCGCTCTAAATCATCGATTACCTTTTGCAAATACCAATTCTCTGGCATACCCGGATATTTCTTCTTCGCTAATTCAATCAAACGCGCAGCCACATCCCAGTATCCACCCACCATCCGCAGGAGTCGTTCCTGTAAGTTCCGATCCACCCGCGCATTGAATCGAATTTGCCGTTCTTGATTGATAAAGATGTCTTTCCGATTCAATTGAGCCGAGCGTTTTTTAATCTCAGCTTCAGCTTTCGCTATCTGCTGCTTCTGCTGATTTAATGCCTGATGATACTTCTGCCAATCCTGTTTCTCAAAATACAGGTTCGCCGCTTGCTGATAATCGTCCGCCGCACCTTGGTAATCTTGAAAATCCGCACGCGCCGCCGCCCGATGATAATAAATTTGCGGATCATTGGGCTGAATCGTTAACCCTCGCGAATAGTCCTCAATCCCTTGACGATAATCGCCCAGTTTTGAGTAGGCTTGACCCCGACACACATAATATTGGGAATTGTCGGGTTGTAACTCAAGTAACTGGGTAAAATCCGCGATCGCACCCCGATAGTCTCCCAGTTCAATGCGAACCCGCCCCCGATAGTGACGCACTTGGATATCATTGGGATCAAGCTGCATGGCTCGACCTAAATCTTCCATCGCTCCTCTTAAATTCCCCAATTTGCTACGAATAATTCCCCGATAACAATAGGCTCTAGCATCATTGGGCGCAACGTGCAGCAGCCACTGGCAATCCTCTAAGGCTTCCCGATGCTTTCCCTGTTGTAGTTTGTTGATCACTTGAGTCAAATACTTCTGCGTCTCAGCCGCACTCGCCGCTTGGATTTGCGCTGACTGAATTTGCTTGATACTCTCTAGGCAACTCTGGCAATTGTCTTTGTCTTTCTGATCCAGATACAGTTTAGCGGCTTGTTTAAAGGATGCGATCGCCTCTTTGGTTTTCCCCAACCGACGGTAGGCTGTACCTTGCAGTTTATACGCCGCCTCCCGATTCCCATCAATCTGGAGAACCTGTTGAGCATCCTCCAGGGAAGCTTGAGCCTCTCCCTGCGCCAAGTAAGCCAAACTGCGCCCCAAATAACTATCCAGATGTTCAGGATTCACCCGTAGCGCCTGGGAATAATCCGCGATCGCACTTTGACAATCCCCTAGATCAAAACGAGCCAATCCCCGCCTGTAGTAAGCCTCGGCAAATTCTGGATTAATCCGCAACGCTTGCTCAAACTCCTGAATCGCTCCCTCTAAATCGCCTTGTTGCGCCTTCTCGCGCCCGCGCTCGTAAAATTCCTGCTCCATTGCCCACGTCCAACTCGTTTATGCGATCGCCAGTTGTCTTGTCAATCATGATAACCTCATTAGCGATCGCGTTTCTATTTGAGTCGTCAACACAGCAACGGACTTCGGACTTCTGCCTTCTTGTACTAGACTTACCTCCTTAAACTACTAATTTGCTATAACTAGTCTAGAATAGCCTTTTTTATTTTAGTTAAATATTAAAAACATTCCTATCAATAGACCGAGTAAATATAATATTACAATTATAATGAACATATAAATTATTCGATTCTGGTTATTCATTCCAATAAAAACACCGAGTAAAATTAAGCTCATACCCATAAAAACATTCCAAAATCCTGGTTCCAAGGTAAATCTAAAACCAAACTGATTATGATAACTACTATAATCAAAAAAATCGTAAGGATTCCCTGTGCGTAACAATAACACCCACGATTTAAAGTAGAATATAGGAATAACAAGACTGAAACATATCGCACAGTAACTAACATAATTAGGTTGAAAGCAGTACGTCAAAAAAACTATCCATGCCAGACTATAGCTGAGAATAGTTAGCGAGTCGCCGTGTACCCAAAAATCTAATCCAGTTACAACGCTATAGCTGGAAATCGAAAACCAAGGTAAGAAAAGCCCTCTCATAGCAATTGTCAGTCCGACTACAGACACAACTAAGCCGAATATTCTTAGAAAAGTAGAGAACGAGAAACTTTTGATTTCGTCTACAGGTAATGGTGTTGGGACTGAGGAATCTTCTAAAGAAACAACGACGTACCAACCATCTGCTTTCTTAACGATGGTTGCCGTCTTAAGTTCAAACCCGTCAGGAAAAGGTCGATGCATAATTACAGGCATTGACCCAATTTTCGATAAAGTCAAAACCCCGTTCTCGATTTTATTAACACCAGCTTTGGGGCAGTTGATGCGAGGAAAAGTGAAGGAACGTAGCTGTCCCTTCTTTTTAAACTTTGGCATCCCCGCTCTTTTTCCTGACTTATCGGGTCTTATCCATCTATCCCAAGACTTATCCAGCCTCTTTAGGTTTTGTTGCTGAACCTCGGCGTGGATCTCCTTGTAGGCAGGAAACAACTCTTTAGTTTTCTTGAGTTCTCCAACCTGAAAATTGTAGCCAGGAAATTTATCTGGAATATCTCCAATTGGCTCTGAAAATAGGCTACACCTATCGATTTGGCATCGAGTTCTACGCAGCCAGTCAAACTTTTGACCCAGTGAGTAGTTATGGTGCCGCCGCAGCATCTCCAGCCAGGTGTCCATAATGACAACCTGCTCGGCAGATGGTTTTATCCTGTAGATGTGTGTTAGCTTCATGGTTGACATTATAGCTTAGTATAAGATTCAAATCAGCAAGCTGGTCAACAATCTCAAAACAGTTAGCAGCCGATTAATTCGTAAAGAATTTACCGCCTAGGTCAACAAATTCTACTTCAAATTGCCACAGAAAACGTAATCAATTTTCGCTGTGCGTCAACCCCCAAAACACCGAGCAATCCAATCACATTTAAACTACGCTGCAAAGCCATCTGCCGTGCATCCCGATCATCTAAAATAATCAAATTAGCCCCAATTTTTTCAGCTAGAGTAATCGCTTCTTGCTCGCCTAAGTCTAATTCAATTAGCTCAACATTAGCTTGATGATCAATTCGTCCTCGACTCGACAAGCCGTCAGTAGTGAGGACTTTAGTCGGGAGCATATCAGTTTTGCACAAAATGTTCTCGTAGGTTGGGTAGAGCGCAAGCGAAACCCAACAGGCTAACGATAGTGCTGGGTTTCGTTCCTCAACCCAACCTACAAAGGTGATATGCTCCCCTTTAGTCCTCTCATAGCGAATAGAGCGCCTACTACAAACAAACTCGGAGCGATCGCCGATAGGCAGATGAGGCAACCCAGAGACAGCGTGTAAGATATAAAAAGAGATAAATCTTAAAAAAAGTTCATGATTGTGTCCGCCTCTGGCTTCGATCGCTTTAAACAAGCCGTTAAAGATAAAGTCTTTTTTGGCAATGAACCCACTCCGGAGTTGATTGCCATCCTCATCGTCTACTTTGTCCAGGGTATCCTGGGGCTAGCCCGTTTAGCGATTAGCTTCTTCCTCAAAGACGAACTGGGTTTGAGTCCCGCCCAAGTCGCAGCCCTAATCGGGATTGCTGCCTTACCCTGGGTAATTAAACCCCTATTTGGCTTTCTTTCCGACGGACTCCCCTTATTTGGCTATCGCCGCCGCCCTTATCTGGTTCTGTCAGGCTTGATGGGAACAGCCGCCTGGTTAAGTTTGGCAACAGTCGTCCATACCGCTTGGGCAGCAACCCTTGCCATTCTCCTGAGTTCCCTTTCTGTAGCGATTAGTGATGTCATCGTAGACTCACTGGTGGTGGAACGGGCAAGGCGGGAATCATTAAGCAACTCGGGTTCTCTGCAATCCCTAACGTGGGGAACCTCTGCTGTCGGGGGAGTGATTACGGCATATCTGAGTGGTTGGCTGCTGGAGGCGTTCAATACACAAACTGTTTTTGGGATTACCGCCACCTTTCCCCTACTAGTTTCTGGCGTGGCGTGGTTAATTGCCGAGGAATCCGTTAGTTCGGGGATAAATACCGCCACTGTTACCAACCAAATTAAGCAATTGCGCCATGCGGTGACTCAAAAAGCGATATGGCTACCCACGGCGTTTATCTTTCTTTGGCAAGCGACACCCACCGCCGATTCAGCCTTTTTCTTCTTCTCCACCAATGAACTCGGATTTGAGCCGGAATTTTTAGGACGAGTGCGTTTAGTCACCAGTTTGGCGTCTCTGGTGGGGGTTTGGGTATTTCAACGCTTTTTAAAGGGCATTCCCTTCCGCACGATTATGGGATGGACAACTGTACTGTCGGCTGTGTTGGGGATGACAACTCTCATCCTCGTCACCCATGCGAATCGCGCGTTAGGGATTGATGATCACTGGTTTAGTTTAGGCGACAGTTTGATTCTGACGGTAATTGGACAGATTACGTTTATGCCTGTGCTTGTCCTTTCAGCCAGACTCTGCCCGTCGGGAGTGGAAGCGACTTTATTTGCCCTGTTGATGTCGATATGGAATTTATCGGGATTGTTATCTCATGAATTGGGGGCGTTATTAACCCATTGGCTAGGAGTGACAGAACATAACTTTGATCGGCTGTGGTTATTACTGACAATTACCAACCTATCGAGTTTATTGCCCTTGCCATTCTTAGGGTGGTTACCGACGGCTGATCCGCAAACTGAAATTAAAGGCGCAACAGAGGCTAAATCATTACCGCCAGCAGAAATATTTGAACATCATACCTCGGGTTCTCTATCCGAACAGCCATTTCTACCTGATGTCTTGCCAGAGTTTATCCGGGTTGGTCGTGAGGACTTTAGTCCTCTGATCAATGGCGCTAAAGCGCCTACTACAAACCGGGTTAGTAGTGAGGACTTTAGTCCTCTGGATCAATAGCGCTAAAGCGCTTACTACAAACCCAGTTGGTAGTGAGGACTTTAGTCCTCTGGATCAATAGCGCTAAAGCGCTTACTACAAACCCAGTTAGTCGTGAGGACTTTAGTCCTCTGGATCAATAGCGCTAAAGCGCCTACTACAAACCGGGTTAGTCGTGAGGACTTTAGTCCTCTGGATCAATAGCGCTAAAGCGCCTACTACAAACCGGGTTAGTCGTGAGGACTTTAGTCCTCTGATCAATAGCGCTAAAGCGCTTACTACAAACCCAGTTGGTAGTGAGGACTTTAGTCCTCTGGATCAATAGCGCTAAAGCGCTTACTACAAACACGATTCAATAACGAGGAAATAAAAGATGATTGCAACCGAACAATTTTTAGACTCAAAATCTGCCCGTTCTTATGATCAACAAGCATGGAAACGGGGATATCAATCCCAACCGAATGAATATGAGTATTGGATTGAGGACATTGAAGGGGAAATTCCACCCGCGCTGAATGGCACGTTGTTTCGCAATGGTCCAGGTTTACTCGATGTCCATGGTCAACCCCTGCATCACCCCTTTGATGGGGATGGTATGATTTGTGCGATCGCCTTTGATCAAGGTCGTGCTTATTTCCGCAATCGCTTTGTCCGTACTGAAGGCTACCTCAAAGAACAAGAAGCCCAAAAAATGCTGTATCGTGGTGTTTTTGGTACGCAAAAGCCCGGAGGCTGGCTGGCGAATGCCTTTGATATTGATATCAAAAATATCGCTAACACGAATGTGATTTATTGGGGCGGTAAATTATTGGCTCTTTGGGAAGCGGCGGAACCCTATCGGTTAGATCCCAAAACCTTAGACACCATTGGAAAAGAAACGCTAGACGGTATTTTGGCACCCGGAGAGGCGTTTGGTGCCCATCCTTGGATTGACCCAAGCTGCAACCAAGATGGAGGTGCGCCTTGTTTGGTGAATTTTGCGATTAAACCAGGTTTTTCCACCAAAATCACCATTTATGAACTGGATACCGCCAGGAAATTGAAACGGGGTCAATGTCATACGGTTCCAGGTTTTGCTTTTATTCATGACTTTGTGATTACACCCAATTACTGCATCTTTTTCCAAAATCCTGTCACCTATAATCCTGTTCCCTTCCTCCTAGGATTAAAAGGGGCGGGTCAATGTGTAGACTTTAAACCCAACGCACCGACTCGGATTTTAGTAATTCCGCGTCATGGTAATAAACCGATGCAAGTGCTGGAAGCTGAGGCTGGGTTTATCTTTCACCATGCAAATGCGTTTGAACAAGGGGATCAGATTTGTGTGGATTCGATTTGCTATGAATCTTTAACTCAAGTGGACTCAGAGATAGATTATCGGAACGTGGATTTTGATGCGATCGCGCCGGGACAACTGTTTCGGTTTACACTGAATTTAGCAGATTCTACGGTACAACGACAGCTATTATCAGCGCGTTCCTGTGAATTTCCCTGTGTACATCCCGATCACGTTGGACGCCCTTACCGTTATGTGTACATGGGAGTGACTCATCATCCCACAGGAAATGCTCCACTTCAAGCCATTGCTAAGTTTGATGTCACCACAGGTGAGGAACAAGTTTGGAGTGCAGCCCCCCAAGGCTTTGTCAGCGAACCGATTTTTGTCCCCCATCCTGACGCGAAGCGAGAAGATGAGGGTTGGGTGTTGACATTGGTGTATGATTCCAGTCACCATCGATCCGATGTGGTGATTTTGGACAGTCGAGATTTGAGCCAAGGCGCGATCGCACGACTGCATCTCAAGCACCATATTCCTTACGGATTGCATGGAAGCTGGACTTCGACAGTCTTTTAATCTTATTTAGGGTCTGCTGCATTAATGTAGAAGGTATACCACACAAGGGTTTCAAGCCATTTTCTTACCCAACAAGTGCAAGGTTTTGGTGCCTAGATGGTCAAAAACCTTGCATCTGGAGCCGGAAAAATGTATCCCCTCGCTCACCGCGTCCCCGCGTCCCCGCGTCTCCGCGTCCTCTGCCTCACCACAAGACTTATTCAGCAAGCCCTATTTATCTGTCATTTGTCATTTGGTCGGGGCGGGTTTTGCAGCCAAGCTAGGGATAACAATCAATATTAGTTCCTAAACCCGCCCCTACACACAGACGTTTCTGTCATCACTCTGGAACAAGACTCCCTCATCTCCCTCATCTTCCCCATCTTCCCCATCTTCCCCATCTTCCCCAGCTCCCCCAGCTCCCTCTGCTTCGTAGAGACGATGAAGCTGCTCAAGTATTTTTGCCGCGCTGCACTAGGGTTCAATCGCGTAAAATTATGAATGTCCATAGCTAATCTTATTGTCCAAATCTTAACCACACCCAAAACAGGTTAAAACAAAATCTGGGCGATACCGATTCTTAGATCAGTCGATGTGCATTGAAATTGGATATTTCTGTTCCCTATTCCCCGTTCCCTGTTCCCGTTGAGGAATTTAGACATCCTGATCTAAATGCTGGACAGCTAATCGAGGCAAAATAATTTTGGTGGAGAAGGGTATGAAATTTAGCATCGTCATCACGACTCATAATCGCCTCACCTTGCTCAAGCGGGCAATTGACAGTGCGTTAGCTCAAACGATACCGTGCGAAGTAATTGTGGTGGATGATGGCTCGTCTGATGGTACGGATAGGTATGTCCAGGGGCGACGAAAAGAACTCTTGGACATGGGTGATACCCGTTTAATTTATCACCGCAATTCGACGAATCTGGGTCACTCAGGAACGGTTAATCAGGGTGTAGCATTGGCGACAGGAGAATGGGTAAAACTGGTGGATGATGACGACTACCTTGCCCCTAATTGTATTGAAGAAATGGTAAAGGCGATCGCAGGGCGTCCAGATGCTGTGATTTGCTCATGTCGAGCCATCCAGGTCAATGAGAATGAGAAAGAAATCAGCAGAAGTCGGCACGTTGGCAAGGGAACACTTGTATATATTCCCCAAGCCGAGATTCATTACGCCATGCTGTTGGAACTCTTGCCATTTGGCACGCCTGTACAAGTAGCTTTTTCCCGTTCAGCTTTCCTTAAGTCAGGAGGATGGGATACCCAATTCGATACGAATTATGATGATATTGATTCCTGGATTAAAATTGCCCAGTTTGGCGACGCTGTTTTGATCAATAAATGTCTGGCTTATCGAACTATTTGGCAAGGTTCATTTAATAGCAAGTTTGCTTTCGATAAACGTCTGGAAATTAATTTAATTATCAAAGAAAAAATTTATTCATGTATCAGCCCCAAATATCGTCATACTTTACCAGGACTATCAGAGATTAAGTCGTCGATAAAAATTCATTGGGGATTTGCTGCCCTCAAAAAAAGAAAATTCATCAGCGCGGTAAGAATTTGGTTAAAAACGGATTTGTCTATAGCGGCTGCAAGGTTATTTTTAAAACGAATCATTGCCAGAAATTGTTTAGATGAATTATTAAAAGAGTCTCAGGCAACGCCCATTTTATTAGTGCGTGAACATAACTGAGTGATTTAAACCTAAAGGTGGCTTCAGGAAGCAAGTGCGACCGTATCTGCCCTAACCCAGACAAAATCCATAACAACGGGCAAGGGTTTTGATGTAAAATCAATAGTCCGTCAATCACAATGCTTGTAGCAAGGGAGATACTTCTATGACCCGGATGTATTACGATGCAGATGCTAACTTAGACCTACTCACTGATAAAACAATTGCAATTATCGGCTATGGGTCTCAAGGTCACGCCCACGCCCTGAATCTCAAAGAGAGTGGCATTAAGGTGATTGTGGGTCTGTATCCGGGCAGTAAGTCGGTGGCGAAAGCGGAGTCAGCCGGATTAACGGTTCATGCGGTTGCTGACGCGGCGAAAGCGGCGGATGTGATTATGATTTTGCTACCGGATGAGGTGCAGAAAACGGTATACACCGACGAAATTGCCCCGCATCTTAAAGAAGGGAATGTCCTTGCCTTTGCCCATGGGTTTAATATTCACTTTAGTCAAGTTGTTCCCCCACCTGATGTAGATGTAATCATGGTGGCACCCAAAGGACCAGGGCATTTAGTGCGACGGACTTACGAACAGGGAGAAGGTGTTCCTTGCCTATTTGCCGTGTATCAGGATGCCACAGGTCAAGCTCGCGATCGCGCCATGGCGTATGCTAAAGGAATTGGTGGGACTCGTGCGGGTATTTTGGAAACCTCATTTCGGGAAGAAACGGAAACCGATTTATTTGGTGAACAAGCCGTGTTATGTGGGGGTTTGAGTGCTTTGATTAAAGCGGGATTTGAAACCTTAGTGGCGGCGGGTTATCAGCCAGAGTTGGCGTATTTTGAATGTCTCCATGAAGTTAAATTAATTGTGGATTTGATTGTGGAAGGCGGACTCGCCAATATGCGCGATAGTATCTCTAATACTGCTGAATATGGCGATTATACTCGCGGACCTCGCATCGTTAATGACCAAACCCGCGCCGAGATGAGGAAAATTCTGCAAGAAATCCAGTCGGGTCAATTTGCCCGTGAGTTTGTGTTAGAAAATCAGTCAGGTAAACCCGGATTTACAGCCATGCGTCGTCAGGAAGCGGAACATCCGGTAGAGGAAGTGGGTAAAGATTTACGGGCAATGTTTAGCTGGTTGAAGAAGTAGTTATTCGTCATTTGTCATTTGTCATTTGCTAATTTCTTGAAAGACAATTGGCAAATGACATCAACCTTCTCCCCCAGCTTCCTCTTCCCCTGTTCACCTCTGCTCCTGTGTACCTCTGCGCCTCTGTTTTAATCACCTCTGTTCTAATTGCTCAACTTCTTTTTCCGTGCGTTCGTTCGGGTTGGTGGGATTCCAGTCGGGAAATAACCCAATTAAGAATTGATTGATGCTGGTGCGGGTGTTGCGGCTAGCATCATCTAGCGGTGCAGGTAGGACGCGATCGCCTAATGTGATAAACAGCAAGGCTAGGATCAAAAGGGGTCCTAGAAGATTTTTGAAACGCATAGCTCTACTCCCAGTCGCATCAATGAATTGTGCATACTGCTAGTTTTCCCCTAGGTCAAGATAAAACCAGCATTTTTTGATAATTCTTTACATTTTAGTCAAAACCTAGTCAGGGCAGTTTCTGCACAAAGGTTAACAGACACCCAACACCCAACACCCGACGCCCGCCACCAACACCCATCCCTACCCACTCCCCCATCTAGACGCCGGATCAGATAGTGCGCTATGATTATAGGCTGTGATTTTTTTACAAAACCATGAAGGCTCAAGAGATTATTCGCTCCATAGAAGCGGAACAGCTAAAATCAGACTTACCGACAGTCCATGTTGGTGACACAGTTAGAGTCGGTGTCCGTATTCGCGAAGGGAACAAGGAACGGGTTCAGCCCTACGAAGGTACCGTGATTGCCATGCGTAACGGTGGCATCAACCAAACGATTACCGTGCGACGTATCTTCCAAGGTGTTGGTGTAGAACGAGTTTTTCTGCTCCATTCCCCCCGAATTGCCAGTATTAAAATTGTGCGACGAGGTAAGGTGCGTCGGGCGAAACTCTTTTATTTGCGAGAGCGTGTGGGTAAAGCGACTCGGGTTAAGCAGCGCTTTGACCGGGGGATTTAGATTTTTTTGGATATTGGCTTGGTATTCATGCCCTCATTGCGTTACACTAAGTAAAGCAAAGGGGATAAATTCACCTCTACCAGCCAACCCAAGCGCTCTTAGTTCAGTTGGTAGAACGCAGGTCTCCAAAACCTGATGTCGGGGGTTCAAGTCCTCCAGGGCGCGTTCTGAATCTATAAAATACTAAAAGGCTGGGGGAGCATCAGCGGTTCTACCCAGATCTTGTCAACTTCACGGATGAGTGAAGCAGGTTAATATGAGTTATGAACGCTGGGTTGAACAGCTCTGATAATCAGTAGAAGGGGGAAGTCAACTATTGTGGCAAAGAAAACTAAAACGGAAACAGAGTCTCAGCAAAAAACCTCTGGGTTTAATGTTGTAACGTTTCTTCAAGAAACCAAAGAGGAACTCAGTAAAGTCGTATGGCCCTCTCGGCAGCAACTGATTAGCGAATCGGCTGCCGTGTTATTGATGGTCGTTCTATCAGCCACCCTAATTTATTTAGTGGATGGCTTATTCTTGTGGGCATCACAACAGGTATTTGGATGAGTTTTGCAGCAAACGAATCATACGATCGCGATCCACAGCTCCAAGAAGCCCCATCTGCCCGTTGGTATGCGGTTCAGGTGGCATCCGGCTGTGAGAAGCGGGTAAAGACAAATCTAGAACAGCGAGTGCAAACCCTAGATGTCGCTGACCGAATCTTGAGAGTTCAGATTCCCCAAACCCCGACGGTAAAAATCCGTAAGGATGGGTCTCGCCAGCACTCTGAAGAAAAAGTCTTCCCTGGCTACGTCTTGGTAGAAATGGTCATGGATGATGAAAGCTGGCAGGTTGTCAAAAACACACCCAATGTGATTAATTTTGTAGGGGCAGAACAGAAACGTCGCTATGGACGAGGGCGAGGTCACGTTAAACCGGTACCCTTGAGTCCAGGAGAAGTCGAGCGGATCTTTAAGCACACCGAAGAACAAGAGCCTGTTATTAAAGTTGACATGGCTGTTGGTGACAAAATTATCGTGCTATCCGGTCCGTTTAAAGACTTTGAAGGCGAAGTAATTGAAGTTAGCCCCGAACGCAGTAAGCTCAAGGCGTTACTCTCCATTTTTGGGCGAGATACGCCAGTGGAACTAGAATTCAATCAGGTGGAAAAAACAGGCTAAGAATGGCAAAAAAAATCGTTGCAGTTATTAAGTTGGCACTCCCAGCCGGGAAAGCCAACCCTGCTCCCCCTGTTGGACCGGCACTCGGTCAACATGGGGTGAATATCATGGCGTTTTGTAAAGAATACAACGCCAAGACCGCCGACCAAGCGGGAATGGTTATCCCCGTGGAAATCTCGGTGTTTGAGGATCGTAGTTTTACCTTTATCCTCAAAACCCCGCCCGCATCCGTGCTGATCAAAAAAGCAGCCGGGATTGAAAAAGGCGCCAGTGAACCCAATCGGCAAAAAGTCGCCACGATTACAAAGGCGCAACTGCAAGAAATCGCCCAGACGAAAATGCCTGACCTCAATGCTAATGATATTGAAGCAGCCATGAAAATCGTCGAAGGGACTGCCCGGAATATGGGCGTCGCGATCGCAGAATAGTCCCTGGGTTGAGGTTTAAGTGCCATCAACCCGAAATTGCAGACCGTTGTTAACCCAATTTGGGGGAGAGGCGAGACGCTTCGTTAGTCACCCCAGGAGAGATAAATGCCTAGAAAACTATCACGTCGATTACAGGAATTACACAGCAAGGTTGAAGAGCGACCTTATGAACCTACGGAAGCCCTGAAGCTGTTAAAAGAAACCGCAACGGCAAAATTCCCGGAATCCGCCGAAGCCCATATCCGCTTGGGAATTGATCCCAAATATACCGATCAGCAACTGCGGACAACCGTATCCCTACCCAAAGGAACGGGTCAGGTGGTACGAGTCGCGGTGATTGCTAAAGGTGAAAAAGTCACCGAAGCCACGAATGCGGGGGCAGATATCGCCGGATCTGAAGAATTAATTGGCGAAATCCAAAATGGCATGATGGATTTTGACCGCTTGATTGCCACACCAGACATGATGCCCCAAGTGGCGAAGTTAGGACGCCTCCTCGGACCCAGGGGCTTGATGCCTTCCCCAAAAGGCGGTACTGTTACCTTCGACCTAACCCAGGCGATCGAAGAATTCAAAGCAGGGAAACTTGAATTTCGTGCCGATCGCACAGGCATCGTTCATGTTATGTTTGGTAAGGCTTCCTTTTCTGCCGAAGACTTGTTGGTCAACCTCAAGTCCTTGCAGGAAACGATTGACCGCAATCGTCCCTCCGGGGCGAAAGGTCGCTTTTGGCGCAGTATATTTATCAGTGCGACCATGGGACCGGCGATTGAAGTCGATATCCCTAGCTTACGGGACATGAAAGCAGCTGAAGCTGCGTAATCTGAACCGTTATTTTTGCAGTCTACAATCCAATAATTTCATTGGCTTGTACCAAAGACAGCAGGTGTTCATCACTTAATATCCTGCCGAGGTCAACGCCCGACGTATCCCCTGTTGCTGTACATCAAAATTAAAGTACAGGTATAAAAGATACTCAGCGTAACCCCGGCATGTCCGGGGTTTCGTTATGGCTAAAGGCAGGATTTTCCCACTGGCAACTCTGAAAGGAAAAAAGGAGGTGAAACAAGCATGGGCAGAACCCTAGACAACAAAAAGGAAGTCGTCGCTGATCTCAAGGAACTCTTGAGTGATTCGCAACTCGCCATCGTCATTGACTACCAGGGACTTTCTGTGGCGGAAATTACCGATTTGCGGAATCGGCTGCGTCCCACAGGCACAGTCTGTAAGGTGACGAAAAATACCCTGATGCGGCGGGCGGTTGAGGATGATGAAAACTGGCAACCCATGACCGAATTCTTGGTCGGTTCCTCCGCCTTCATGTTAGTCAAAGACGATGTAGGCGGTGCAATTCGGGCATATCAGGACTTCCAGAAAGCCACCAAAAAAACTGACTTCAAGGGTGGCGTGATGCAAGGTCAAGCCCTGAGTCAAGACCAAGTTAAGGCGATTGCCGACTTGCCGTCTAAAGAAGAACTCATCGGGCAGATTGCAGGTTCGATTAATTCCATCGCCACTAAACTGGCTGTGGGTGTCAACGAAGTACCTGCATCCCTGGGTCGCTGTGTCAACGAAGTTCCGGGATCACTGGGTCGCGTGTTACAAGCGCTCTCCGCTCAGAAAGAAGGTGGCGGTTAACCTCGACCTGGACTGTCAAAACGCTGACCCTGAGCGTAGTCGTTACCCTGAGCGTAGTCGAAGGGTCACACGTAAACAATCAAACAAAGGAGTTTATTCATGTCTGCTACAACCGACGAAATCTTGGAAAAGCTAAAATCCCTGACGTTACTCGAAGCGTCGGAATTAGTTAAGCAAATCGAGGACACCTTTGGCGTTAGCGCGGCTGCTCCTGCGGGTGGCATGATGATGATGCCCGGAATGGCAGCGGCTGGTGCGCCTGGTGCTGCGGCGGAAGAGGCGGAAGAGAAGACAGAATTTGATGTCATCTTAGAAGAAGTTCCCGCTGATAAGAAGATTGCTATCCTGAAAGTCGTGCGAACCATGACTGGGTTGGGACTCAAGGAAGCCAAAGATATGGTCGAGTCTGCGCCCAAGCCGATTAAAGAAGGGGTAGCAAAAGAATCCGCAGAAGAAGCCAAGAAGCAGCTTGAAGAAGCTGGTGCTAAGGTTTCCGTGAAATAGAACTCTGTCGGGGCAAGTCATGAATTGCCCCCACAATCGATAGATTGAATTCATCCCCCGGATCAACACGAACGGGGGGTTTTTTCATTTTTGGGTTGATCAGTGAAGACAGATGATATCATATCATTGCTTAGAAGACTGTACCTCATCATGAAATCTGCTGTAAATGTGTGACAGTTTACAAACTCTCCCCTTGTTAAGGAGAGGGAATTCTCATCCGGAAAAAATAAAAAAAAATGTGACAGTTAATCAATAGTCTACTGGCTGATCACAAATCATGAAAAGCTAACTATAATTTTCCATTCTTTTAATAATATTTGCCTTTGTTTCTATGTGTATGGGAAAATCTAACAAAAAACAATCGAAGAGTTTTCCTGAAAAGCTTAATTCTTAAGATGTCTAAGGATTTTCCGCAAATTCATCCATCAAAAAATTGCTAAACCTGGAACATTGACTCGATTAAAAACGACTTGAATAGTAACAACGCAACACTACACCCTACCTATTGATGGATGTTACTATGAAACGCAACCTTAAGTCTTTTGTTACCTTTTCAACCCTAGCTGCTACCGCGATCGCGCCTGTTTTATTATCGGCTGATATGGCGTCTGCCAAGCCCACGGGAACTGATGCCAACTATATCGGTGCTGGTGTCGCTGCAGGCGTGACCAACGGTGGACAAAATAACGATGCCGCAACATTTGGCGGGAATATTCAAGGTCGTGTAACGACTTCAAAAGCGCCAGTTTCTCTGCGCGGTGCTGTTCTATTCAGCGATGATACCAGCGCCATTATGCCAATTGTTTCCTACGATGTTCCTGTTACGAACAACGCTAATGTTTATGTAGGTGCTGGCTATTCCTTCATTGAAGAAGACGGACAACCAACTCCATTAGGAAACAAAAATGCGCCTGTGGTAACAGTCGGTGCTGAAGCTCAATTTGGTCGCAATATTGTGGTTTATGGCGATACAAAACTCGGTATCGAAGCCTACGAAGATAGTCCAGCGTCTGCGGTTAGTATCCAAGCGGGTGCGGGTTACCGCTTCTAAACCATAACGCTCTGGTCAACTAACCCTGTAGAGACGTAGCATGCTACGTCTCTACACTACAGATTTTTCTGTTCAGGAATAATATTTAATAAAAATTAATAAATACAACCTGATAAAAATGGCGGATATCTTTACCATAAAATTACAGTAAACTTTGTTCGCCAAGATACAGGGCGGTTAAACTTGAAATAGAAAAGCAGCGTAACCAAATAAAGAGGTAAAGATCATGACTACTGAACTCAGCCAAGTTTTATCAATGATTTTGATCGTTTCTGTTTTCTCAATTGTTCTGTCGCCCGTGTTGTGCTGGATTCTTCCCGCCCGCGCTCCCAAAAAAACCGTGTAGGAAAGGTATTGAGCCAGCTATCTGATTCTTTGACGCGACATCGACAGACTTTTAACGCCGTGACTAGAAGGTATGAGAGCGCAGCGAATTCATCAGGGTGATTATTTCATGAAACTTATAGGTCTATTAGCCCACCGTCTCGTGGTGGGTTAATTGTTGGTTCGAGATAACAGAGCGAGACTTGTCAGAGTATAGTGGGAAGAACATTCCGTTTTGGGAACCATTCTCGGAACGCCACCGATGTATCACAAGCTCAAACAGCTCTGGCTAGCCATTACCAACAACCGAGGCGATAACCACCCGCGATCGCCTAATTCTCCTCTGCAAACTCCTATCCCCCTGTTATTGTACCCTGAGACTCAATCTCAAGCCGACAACTCAGACGAGATCCAGGAATTAAAACGGATCAATCAGCAACTACGGCGCGAGATTGCAGAACGAGAACAGGTTGAGCAGGTATGGCGAGAGCGAGAGACTTATTATCGAAACATTGTCGAAAATGCCAATAGCCTGATTTTACGCATCGATACTCAAGGTACAATCACCTTTTTAAACGAATTTGCCCAACAGTTTTTGGGTTACCCGGAAGCAGAAATCCTGGGACATTCTGCGGCGGAGACGATTATTCCAGAAACCGAGACATCGGGACGGGACTTGACTACTCTGATCCAAGACATCATTCAACACCCCGATCAATACCGCTACCACGAAAACGAAAATATCCGGCGGGATGGTAGTCGCGTCTGGATAGGGTGGACGAATAAAGCGCTCATTGATGGATCAGGACAAGTGACAGGTATTCTCTGTATTGGTCACGATATCACCGAGCGTCATTTAGCTCAAAACGCTCTGCGCTTGATGAATGAACAATTGGAACAGCGAGTTGCTGAACGCACAGCGGCGTTAACCGTAACCAATGAGCAATTGCGCCAGGAAATTACTGAACGTCAACGGGCGCAGGAAACGGAACAGCAGTTAATCGCTTCACTGCAAGCGGCGAAAGACCAGTTACAAGCGATTTTAGATGCTGTACCCGGATGTGTGTCCTGGATGGGGACAGATTTGAAGTACCAAGGCGTTAACAGTTATCTAGGTAAGACATTCGGATTATCCGCTGCAGCATTTGTGGGGAAGGAACTGGGGTTTATGAATTCCACCCCCGGATTTAAGGACTTTATTGCCCAGTTTTTTGCTAGTCCCCTCCAGGAAGCCAAGCGAGAAATTGAAACCTTGATTGGTGATAACTGTCGGTATTATTTATTGGTTGCTCAGAAATACCAACAGGGTCAAGCCGCTGTCTGTGTCAGCGTGGATATTACTGAACTCAAACGCACCGAAGAGGCGTTACGGTTGAGTGAGGAAAAGTTTGCTAAAGCCTTTCGCTGTTGTCCCAACTCGATTACGATTAGCACCTTAGCAGATGGACGGTATATCGAGGTCAACGAAACCTTTATGCGGTATTCCGGCTATCAGCGCCAAGAGGTGATTGGTCGCACCGCTGAGGAATTGAATATCTGGGTGCATCCTGAGGATCGCGATCGCATGGTTCATAGTCTACAGCACAACGGTGCGATTACGAATCAAGAATATGAGTTTCGCACCAAATCGGGTGAGATTCTCATTGGTTTACTCTCCGCCGAGATTATTAATTTAAGGGGAGAACGGTGCTTACTGGCACTAACCCATGATATTACCCAGCGTAAATTAGCTGAACAGCGTCTCAAAGAGAGTGAAATCCAATATCGGGCAATTTTTGAAGCCACGACAGATGGCTTAATTATTAGCGATTTAGACGGGCAACTCGTGGAGGCAAATCCAGCCGCGTGTCAAATGCATGGTTATTCCTATTCAGAGTTTATCCATCTTGATCCCGAACGTTTTATTCATCCCGACTCCCATTCAATATTTTATGAGTATCTTACTGCTGTCAGACAGGGAGTTCCCTTTCAGCGGGAAGCGGTGGATTTGCGTTCTGATGGTACGCCGTTTCCCATTGAGGTACGGGGAACCGGGTTTATGTACAAAGGAAAACCCCATCTTTTAGCCGTGGTGCGGGATATTACAGAACAAAAGCAAGCCGAAGCCCGGTTACGAGAAGCGGCTGAACGCGATCGTTTGTTGGGAGAAATTGCGGCTCGAATTCGCCGATCGCTGGATCTGAATGAAATTATGAATACGACCGTAGCAGAAGTGCGCCAGTTCCTGCAAGCGGATCGGGTTCTGATTAGTTATATGGATGGGGCAATGCATGGCAAAGTTGTGGCAGAATCCGTGGCGGATAATTTTTCCTCCTGTTGGGATTTAGCAGTAGAAAACGATGAGTATCTTCAGGAGTTAATTGCTTTATTTGAACATACTGATGTCCAAGTTATTAACGATACCGCTCTTTGGGAAACGTCCCCGGAACGCGCCGAATATTTGGATCAATTTCAAGTGAGAGCCGCGTTAGCCGTGGCGATTGTCGTGGATGAGCAAATGTATGGCTTATTAGTGGTGCATCAATGCACAAGTCCGCGTCAGTGGCAAGCCTTGGAAGTGGATTTACTGCGCCGTCTAGCGACACAAGTAGCAATTGCGATTAAGCAGGGACGATTATATCAACAGCTTAGCGAACTGAATACGAACTTAGAGTATCAAGTTGAAGAAAGAACGGCACAATTGCAGCAAAAAATGCAGGAACTGCAAGAACTGAATCAAATCAAGGATGTGTTTTTACATGCGGTATCTCATGATTTACGTACACCCGTGATGGGGATGTTAATGGTCTTGAAGAATTTACTCAATAGTTATTTTTCTACGCTCGATCAAGAATCAAGGACAAATGACCAAGGACATAAGACAATTCCCGTCCCACGTTCTATTGTAGAGCGGATGATCCAAAGTAGCGATCGCCAGCTTAATTTAATTAATTCGTTATTGGAAATTCATGCGGCTGAATCTTATGGGATTCCTTGCGAGTGCGAACCATTACAATTGAGTCAACTCATTCAAGAGATTTTGACAGAGTTGCAACCGTTACTGGCAAAAAATCAAGTGACGTTGACCAATCAAGTTGCCGATGATTTACCATTTGTGAGTGCTGACGTCAAGCAATTGTGGCGAGTTTTTGAGAATATAATCACTAATGCAATGAAACATAACCCGCCCGGAATTCACCTAACCCTGAGTGCGACGGTGGTGGAGGATGCTGTTGAAGGAGAGAAAGTGCGTTGTGCGATCGCGGATAATGGGGTAGGGATGGAACAACAGCAGTGCGATCGCCTTTTTGATCTCTACTATCGCGGCGCTTCTTCTCGCAGTTTAAGTGGTATTGGTTTAGGATTGTATCTGTGTCGGCAAATTATTAAAGCACACGGCGGCGAAATTGGCGTGATTAGTTCTCCAGGAGAGGGAACAACTTTTTTGTTTACGTTACTCACATCTTCTACCAGTCAAAGGTAAGTAACTAGGTGGACACAATAAAAGCTAACGGTGGAGATGGTCATTCGTCATTTGTCATCCTCGTAGTGCTATAAAAGGGAGAGTCAAGCCGAATTTGGGATAAATCTCTAGAAATTTTGACGATGCACTCGTACCCGTTTAGAAGGATTTTGCTTCTGCACCCAGATTAAAAATTTCTGCATTTGAGGTTCATTTTTTAGCTTATCCAAAGAATTGAGTTCTTGGGATAAGTGGGTATTGTCAAACAGAGAATGGATTTGTCGATGACAAGCAGAACAAATCATGGCGGTGGGAATTGTCTCGGCTTTTTTCTTTTTTGCCTTCTGTCGAGGAATTAGGTGATGAATCGTTAAACGCTCAACATCTCGTTCACATAATTGACAAATCATCGTTAGTCGTAAACTATTACAGACATTAAAGGGAAAGCTTTACAAGTGCATCTTTGACGGCTGACGGCAATTGTCGCAGAATCTTGCCTTTCTCCCGGTCAACAGCCACTAACGTCACCCGACCGGTTACATAGAGTTCTTTACTATCAGGCGATTGAATCTGGTAATCCCAATAGATGCGAACGCCGTCCATATCCGTCATCCGGGTTTTGACAATAGCGGTTTGACCCATACGAAGCGGACGGTGATAACGCACAGAGAGGTCAACCACGGGTAATTCACATCCCATCGCCACTAATTCAGCATATTCGATGCCGATAGATCGTAAGCATTCTACCCGTGCTTCTTCCATCCAGGTTATATAATTACCATGCCAAACCACGCCTGCATAATCACTGTGGTGAGGATGTGCCCGCACCGGATATTCAAACCAGTGTTCGGTTGTGGCGGTTAAAGAATGACTTTGGATGGCGCTGGTGGGTGGAAGTTGAGCCGAAGATTGAGAATTGTCAGACATATTATTCAACTAAGCAAGAACGTACCTGTTTCACTACCTAGATAACACAGGAGTACCCGTAAACTGCAAGCGGGAATAACCGACACATCTAAATTTGATTTAGAACAATAGCTTAGTTTTACAGTTTGTTAGTGTCCTGTTTTTTTGAGTTTCCATACTATGTATCCTGATCTGTTTTCCGTGGACGCCCTCCTCGCTAACCCTTGAACTAACTCTGGGGGAAACAAAAATTCACAAAAGAGTCACCGACAAAGCAAACTCAATTTATTGTCATTTGTCATTTGTCATTTGGCTCAAATCTAAACGACAAGAGGGCGGGTTTTGTTGATCAGTTATCGGTATACCCGCCAATTAAACGGCTAAACCCGCCCCTACAATACGATATAACTTCTGCCTCCTGCCTTCAAAAAGCCTTGTTTCTACTTCGCTTCCATCCAATTTTCCCCTTCACTCACATCTACCACTAACGGTACAGTCAACTCAACTGCTGATTCCATCGTCTCTCGAATTTTTGGTTGCAACTCCTCCCATTCATCCGGTGGAACTTCAAAGACTAATTCATCATGAACTTGTAACAGTAATCGCGCCTGGTAATCCTGTAAAACTTCATGCATTTTTACCATAGCAATTTTGATAATATCAGCACTAGATCCTTGAATCGGAGCATTGGCAGCAGCTCGGAGCAACCCAGAGTCATATTGACCAATTCCCTTGAATTCGTCAAGATCAATCTCTTGGGGATTTTTACCTTTAGCATCGCGCAGTCTGTTGCTATTGAACTCAAAGTAACGGCGGCGTCCTAAAATCGTCTCAACATAACCCTTCGCGATCGCGTCCCCTTTCATTTGCTCCAAATACCCGAATACTTTGGGATAACGCTGCTTCAATCGGTCAATAAACTCCTTTCCTTCTGCCGCCGATACCCCCGCTTCCCTAGCAAATCGCTGGGGTCCCATACCGTAAATCACGCCAAAGTTAATCGTTTTACCCAATCGCCGTTCCTCTGGTGTTACGGTTTCTTTTTCAAACAATAATTTAGCCGTTACTGCGTGAATATCCTGATTATTCCGGTAGGTTTCCACCAGTACGGGTTCTTGACTCAGATGTGCTAAAATCCGTAACTCAATTTGGGAATAGTCTGCGGATACTAATAACCAACCCGATTCCGGTAAAAATGCTTTGCGAATTTGGCGACTAAACGCCGTCCGAATCGGAATATTCTGTAAATTAGGATTCGATGAGGATAGACGCCCCGTGCTGGTTATGGTTTGATTAAAATCAGTATGTATGCGTTGGGTATCTTTATGAACCAGTTTCGGCAAAGCATCAACATAAGTGGATTTTAACTTAGAGAGGGTGCGGTGTTCGAGAATGGTATCAATAACCGGATGATCCCCTTGTAGCTTTTCCAATGTGGCATGATCCGTGGAGTACCCTGTTTTCATTTTGCGCGACTTGCGGCGGTCGAGATTCAGTTTTTCAAACAGTAATTCACTTAACTGTTTTGGAGATCCTAAATTAAATTCTTCTCCGGCTTGCTTGTAAGCGTTCTGTTCAATGTCTACGAGTTTCTTTTCTAGAGATTCCGAGAGTTCTTTGAGATAAGCCGTATCAATACGAATTCCTTGATATTCCATCTGGGCTAACACAGGTTCTAGAGGTTGTTCAACTTCCAGCAACAACTTTTCTATCGCTGGAATTGCCTCCAGTTTTTCTCGCAGTTTTGGCACTAGTTTAAACGTGGCATAAACTTGCATCCCACAGTAATTTGCCACTGTTTTGCTACTCAATTCAGCAATGGTTTTTCCTTTGGGAATCTTTAAGTCTTTGTAGCTTTTTAGCTGAATTTGGGGGAAGTAGCGCTCCGTTAAGCTATTGAGGTTATGACTATTATCTGGATTGAGGACATAACTGGCTAGCATCGTATCCATGACTACCCCAGCTAGTTTAATCCCCTGAGTCCGCAACACCAGACGATCAAACTTTACATTTTGTAGCACTTTGGGATAGCGATCGCGCTCTAAAATAGGACGCAGTGCTTCTAGAACGGTCTGTTGGTCTAAATTCTGACCCTGGTTATGGGCGATCGGGATATAAGCAGTATCTGTTGCTTCAAGTCCCCAACAGCAACCAATACCCACCAGTTCGGCGTTCCGTGGCTTCAAATCACTGGTTTCTGTATCCCAAGCCACTGGAGTTTCTATGTTCGTACAGTTTTCCAAAATATCGACCAGTTGGTCTAATTTATCTTTTGTATCAATAATTCTAGGTTGAATTGGACAACTGGCTGCCGCTTGTTTCTGATAGTCTTCTGTTTCATCGGCTGTCCAGAAAGACAGATCAGGACTATTGTCTTCAACCGAGGGGTCTGATTCTGTCCCTGTATCTTCCACCACGTTTCCACCAAAACGCTGCTGAATTTCGTCAATTTTCTTTAAGAAAAACTCGAATTCCAGTTTTTGTAAGAAAGGCTTAAGTACAGAGGTATCAAACCCCTCTAACTTGCCCGCCTTTAATTCCACATCCACAGGTGCATCAAATGCCAATTGCGCTAAGTACTTAGAATGTTCAGCGTCTTGCTTTCCGGTTTCCAGTTTCGTTTTTACCGCACCTTTAATCTGATCGAGAGATGCATAAATCCCTTCTAGGGAACCAAAATCATTCAGTAACTTAACCGCCGTTTTTTCGCCAATTCCCCTCACTCCGGGAATATTATCGGATTTATCGCCACAAAGGGCTTTGTAATCCACCACCTGTTCGGGTGTAATACCCAGTTTATTTTTTACCCCTTGGGTGCTATATTCTTCCAGTCCAGTGGAACTGCCGCTTTTTAATGCCTTATGGCTGAGATAGAGAACTGTAATTGACTTTTGTGGATCGATGAGTTGAAATAGGTCGCGATCGCCGGTTAAAATTTTTACCTGATACCCTTCATCAGTCGCCCGATGTGCCAAGGTGGCTAAAACATCATCAGCCTCATAGCCCGGAACCGCCAATACGGGTAAATTCAACGCCGTCAGCAATTCTTTGAGATTCTGCAAATCCGGGATAAAGTCTTCCGGTGTTTCCGGTCTATCGGCTTTATAGGTATCGTCAGCTTTGTGGCGAAACGTGGGCAATTCTAGGTCAAACGTCACCGCCATCGCCTGAGGTTGCTGGGAACTGATCACCTCTAACAAGGATTTGAGAAAGCCAAAACACACACTGGTGGGTATTCCACTTTTGGTTCGCAGTCCCCCATCTCGTCCTTTGGCGAAGGCGTAATAGGAACGAAACGCGAGAGAATGACCGTCAACCAGAATAAATAGTGGTTTTTCTGCCGTTGTTGAATCGGCAGAGGGAGAAGAATTAGACACAGGCGTTGATTGAGACATAGGCTCATTTTAGCTTAATCAACCAGAAGCCCCCTGCCCTACTCGTAGAGAGATGTGGGATGAATCGCGAGTCAACCCCAAGTCGAAAATTGACCAATTACTCATTGGGACGATATTGGTTTTCTCGTAAGAATTAGAGCCGTTTAAACCCGGTATAGCAATGATGTCACAGTTTGCTGATTTTCGGTAAATATACTCAAGCAACTGTTCAGCTTGAGCAGTTTGCTCTAGGAACAAGCTGATACAACTGCCTCAATCCAAGAGCGGCAACTTTTCCGAACGCCTCAGTTTGGAGTACGCCGCCAGTTAGGTGGGGGAGAGCCTGTGGACTGTTCAAGTGCCGTCACTGTCAGGATGAAGCAGGAAGTAAAGGCAGTAAGCGGCAAAGTTGTCCACTTGTGGGTAGCTTTGAGTCCGTTTTATGTAACTGTAACGGTTCTCCACCTTTGGATTTAATAGAAGTCTTCATTTGGAGGTATAGGCAATTTGTCAAATAATTGTTACAGTTTTTAATATAGCTTGGGAACGGTTGACCCGTTCACAGAACCTGGCCCCTTGCCAAATGCAGGCTTGTGTCATCTGAACGTCCATTTTTTCTAGCATTCAAGGAGATAACCATGTCCCAACCCATGCAACTTTCCCTAGAACAACAATTTAATATCCGCTCGTTTGAAACCCAGGTGCAGAAAATGAGCCGTGAGCAAGCTCAAGACTTTCTGGTTAAGCTCTACGAGCAAATGATCATGCGTGAAAATATGTACAAGGAGTTTCTCAAACATGAATGGGGTCTAGAACCCAGTTAAAAGTACGAGCAGTGGTCCCTATGTAGTGGGCGACCTCCGTCTCTTGCTCGGTTCCTACGGTGGAAAGGGGCTGGGGATGCTGGGGCGTCAACTCTAGTAAGGCTTCGGTCGGAATGGAATAAGTTGTAAGTAATGCGTCATCAAGCGTTGGATTGATTGGCTCGAATACTTCATTCTCTGAAACACACAACGCCACACGAGTGACAAGAGAGTGTAGCGAACTGGCTGAAGTGATTAGCTCAACAATGATTTATTACAATTAAGCAAGAATATTCTTGTCCTCATCTAGGAATAAAGCTGCGTCCCCAACTGGTTTCGACTTATACCTGTGAAGAACTCGAGCTGCGCTGTCAACATTTATTCCGCTATTTTCTGATTCCTTATAACGGCGGTAAGGCGTCGGAGTATCTGTTGCAAAAGGTGAAAGCTTATGCTCAAAAGCGCCCGGATCACTCACTCTCTGAGTGCTTGTTAATGTGGGTGATTGAAGAAGTGGGACGTAAACCTGTTTCCAAGGAGCAACAAGTCCAAGTAGCACAGGAAAAGCTGAAGCAGATTAAAGCTGACTTAGAAGCGCTGGGTTTACAAGTTAAGACAGAAGTCCGAGTCGGTAATCCTTATCTGGAAGTTTTAGATGCGGCGACAGTGTTTGACATCAGCGCGATCGCGGTTTCCTCTGAAACAATCGGCAGTATTATTGAATTGCCTATCCGTAGCTTTGCTGGGGAATTAATGCGGCGTAGTTGGCATCCCGTTCTTTTCTTTCCACCACCGAGTTAAATTGATTGGTCAGGGAACTTCTGCTATACTGGCTTAGCGAAGCCCTGCCGTAGCTGTTGCGCTCGCTGCCTGAGTTCAGCAATCAACTCCTCTTCTCTCAAGACAACACCACCTCTGGTAATTTGTTGCTTCGCTTGAAGTTTGTGCGCCAGTTGATGGCAGAGCTGACATTTGCCTAAAATACCCATAATTGATGGGGAAAATTTCGCAAAAACGAATTCATCTTCTGAAGTAAAGCCCTTTTTGTCAATTCGCTGCGATAAGTCTTCGTGAGGGTTTGAATGAGGTTTGAGCTTGTTGATAAATTGGGCAACAGCAACAACCTCTTTTTGGCGATTCAACAGGGGCCACGCCAGGATAGTATAAGTGCGATACCCTGTTTTTTGATCCGTTTTCTTCGCTTGTTCTGAACGGGGGTCGTCGTAGACATCAAAGGGAATATTGATCATGTTGGACGAGTGGGCAGCTAAACCAACAATTCCCTTGTTCATGGGGATATCAATGATTAAAGACCCCCCTTTTCCATCCTCAGCGATTAAAGAACCAACTTCCTTCTTGTGCTGATCGATCAAAAAGATGCTGGCGCGATCAGCACTCAGCAAGTCTCCAGCTTTACGAGTGATACGACCTAACATTTCACAAAGAGTGCGTACCAAATCCTGTAACGCTTTATCTACCGTATCTTTTTCGACGGAAAAATAGGAGTTAATTTGATTCTCACCCGAATTAAAGGCTACAGAAGATAAAGAGGTGAGCGATGATTCTTGTCCCTCCAAGCCAGCCACTTCTCGCCAATCCAGTCCTAATAGCTGACAAATTTGCAGAAAGTTCAGCCGATTAACTGGCTGACCTTTGAGAAAAAGATTATTAATTACAATAGGTAGCGATCGACCTAGCTGTTCAGCTAGCTCTTGCTCTTGTCCGTTACTCTTATATCTCCAAGCTTGTTCGACAGCTTGGATATATTTAGGATGCACACTCAATGTTTTTGACATCGACATCATACAGGAGTAGCGGAATTCTACTTTAAGGATACAATAACTTTCCCGGAGCTAGCATCAGCCAATTAACGTAATCTGAATACGATATTTGTCTTAGTACACCTTTATCATTCGTCAGGGAACAGGGAACAGGATAAGGTAGAGTTGTGAGTTAACTCACAACTCCCCCAGCTTCCCCAGCTTCCCCAGCCCTACCTACTTTTCCTTTGCCTCGTCCGGGGACTTGGCATCAAAGTAAGCTTCCAACACCTGCTTAACCATCGGTGCAGCTACGGAACCGCCACCACCACCGGAATGTTCAGCAAAAGCGACCACGACAATCTCGGGTTTATCGAATGGCGCAAAGGCACCAAACCAGGCGTGAGGCTTTCCAGGTGGCGCTTCGGCTGTGCCACTCTTTCCAGCTACCGGCGGTAGATGAGGCACATTTAACACTTGTCCCGTACCACCATCAACCACCGCTCGTAATCCCTTACGTAGTGTCTCTATCGTTGAAGGCTTCATTTCCATTGACACCCGCCAATTGCTTAACGCCTCATTGTCCTTATGTAAATGCGGTTTAACTCGATAGCCACCATTAGCCGGAACAGCAAACATGACTGCCACTTGCAGGGGTGTTGCCTGAGTAAATCCCTGACCAATGGACATATTCACGGTATCTCCCACTGTCCATTCCCAGTTGAAGCGCTCTCGCTTCCAGGTATCATCCGCAATCAAACCGGCAGCTTCTTCAGACAACTCAATTCCCGTGGGTTGACCAAATCCATAGTTCCTTGCCCATTTAATCAGAGTCGGTCCACCTACCCCTTTGCCAATTTGACCATGAAACGTATTACTACTCCACGCCATAGCTTGCTGGTATCCCAACGGGCCAAAACCGGCACGGTTCCATTCGCCAAAGGATGTACCCCCAACATTCAGGGCGGCAAAGGTGGGCAACACGGTACCTGGTCCAAATTTCCCTGACTCCATACCCGCTGTTTGGGTCACCACCTTAAACGTACTCGCCGGGGGAAATCCGCGCATCGCCCGATTGACAAAGGGATTTCCTTTCCCTTGCAATTGCTTCCACATATCTGGAGTAATCCGGCTTGAGAAAATGTTGGGATCGAATGTAGGGCGGCTAACCATGGCTAAAACCGCTCCATTTCTGGGATCAAGGGCGACAATCGCACCCTTTTGATTGCCCAATGCGGCTTCGGCTGCCTTCTGGGTCTTTAAATCAAGGGTAATTTGCAGGTCTTTACCTGATTTTGCCTCTTTCTCACCCAGAATCCTCAGAACTCGACCTGCACCATCGACCTCCACTTGCTGACCGCCCCATTCTCCTCGCAGGGTTGGTTCAAAGGCTTCTTCAACCCCCATCTTCCCAGCAACATCGCCCATGCGATACCCTTCAGCGCGACGTTGTCCTAGTTCTTGATCATTCAGTTCCCCAGTATATCCCAAAACGTGAGCACCTACATCCCCATTGGGATAGTCCCTTACCGCTTCGATATCCACCTCAATGCCATCCAGTTGATGGCTATACTCCTGTAAAGCGGTGATTTGGGCAGGTGAAAGCCCCCGTTCAATTCGGATCAGCGAGGGTGAATCAAAGCCAGCCCGTTCGACTCGTTTTTGAATCTCATCTTCGGGAAGATCTAACAGTTGGGATAGACGTTGGCGCGTTTGGGGCCATTCATCTTTTTTCAGCGCCACGGGCCATAAGAACACTGAATGAGACAAGCGAGAGCTGGCAAGCACTTTGCCCTTGCGGTCGAAAATATTGCCCCGCACTGGTTGCTTCGGCACCAGCCGAATCCGGTTATTTTCAGCCAGTTGTCGGTTACGTTCTCCCTGAACCAACTGTAAGTACGCCAAACGAGAACCCATTGCCCCGACTAGGAACAAACTGACAATCAGCATGACAATGACCGATTGGTAATTGCGTCCAACGGTACGGGGTGTCGTTTGGCGACCTCCGGAATAGGGCTGAATCACGGTCATAGTAAACGGCTTCTCAACTCTCTTTAGTAGTTTGTACTCAGTCTAGTGTTGATTGTGACGCTTTTTTCACAGAAGTGGCTTATCTGTGCCAAACTAGGTCGTTAACCCAGTCGCATCAAGGTGAAATAATAGCGCATCCTTTCCTCGAATGCATTTTTAGCGGGTCAATTCTTTGAAGCCACCCCGCCAGGTTAGTAGACAGATAAAATAGACCCAAGTATAAAAAAAAGGATTAACGAATTCACATTGGATCGGGTTTCATTGGTTAAATCAGGGCGACTTTGCGCTAGTGAATGAATTATTATGTTTCAACCTTCCGTTAAAGACCAACGCGCTCCGGATGCTACGGCTGAGCTTGATGTTGAACTCCGCAAGGTTTTCAAGGTTTTCAATGGCGAGACAGCGGTTCGGGGAATTGACTTGAAGATCCGACGGGGAGAATTTTTTAGTATTCTCGGTCCATCGGGTTGCGGTAAAACGACTACCCTGCGCTTAGTGGCAGGATTTGAGTCTCCGTCTGCAGGTGAGGTTTTGATTCAAGGGCAACCCATGAATCACATACCTCCTCACCGCCGACCTGTCAATACAGTATTTCAAAGTTATGCTTTATTCAATCACCTGACGGTTGCGGAAAATGTCGCCTTCGGGTTGCGACTGAAAAAGCTCAAGGGGACAGACGTTGAGGAGCGAGTCAAACAAGCCCTCAAACAGGTGCAAATGGAAACTTATAGCAA
Organism: Coleofasciculus chthonoplastes PCC 7420; assembly: GCF_000155555.1. GTDB lineage: Bacteria > Cyanobacteriota > Cyanobacteriia > Cyanobacteriales > Coleofasciculaceae > Coleofasciculus > Coleofasciculus chthonoplastes_A. Next base: position 226,682 of record NZ_DS989849.1, on the reverse strand, counting down.
TCGATTTCCCGCTCAACTGTCTGGAGGACAACAACAACGGGTAGCATTAGCACGAGCCTTGGTGAATCGTCCTACTGTTCTATTGTTGGATGAACCCTTGGGGGCGTTAGATTTTAAGCTTCGCAAAGAAATGCAGGTGGAACTCTCCAACTTGCATCAGGATTTGGGGTTAACGTTTATTATGGTGACCCACGACCAAGAAGAAGCCTTGAGCCTGTCTGATCGGATTGCCGTGATGGAGGCGGGGAAGATTGAACAAGTGGGCAACCCCACTGAAATCTACGAACGTCCCCGTACCCCCTTTGTGGCTAATTTTATCGGTGATACGAATCTGTTTAAGGGTCGCCTGCACGCTGCTGATTCTTCTACGCTACAAATTATCACGTCCAGCGGTTTGGAAATGGTTGTGCAATCCCCTGACGCCAAAGAATGGGCGAGTAACTCTAAGGAAATGGTGGTTAGCGTGCGTCCGGAGAAAATTCGCTTGAGTCTTTCACCACCCAACTCAACCGTGAATTGCTTTGAAGGTCGTCTCAAACATGTTATGTATCTGGGAACTCACGTTCACTTGGTCGTGGAACTCCTAACCGGCGATCGCCTGACGGTTATGCTGCCGAATAATGCTATGAACAAGCTACCCGAACCCCATACCTCAGTGTACGCCCGTTGGGCAACGACCGATTGTATCGCGTTAGAGGAGTAATTACTATGGCATCATCAGGAGTCAGGTTGTTTTTAGCCGAATTGGAGTCGCACTGTAACTCGAGTGCGATCGCGACGTTCCTCAATAGTGATGGAGAGTCGTTTGCCATTGACCTTAATCGTCAGGGACATAAGGTAACGTATGGAACAGATTTGGATATCAAGGAATTCTTTGTCGCCAAACTTTTGGGGGGGTGTCAACCTCATGGTTCGTTGATCCTGCGTTCGTTTACGCCGGATATTGACGAATTTACCCAGTTACCCATTAAAGAATTACGCGGCTATGTTCTGCAAGGGACGGGGAATGATCTGGAATTTGAAAAACTTCCCCCCAAGGTCATGTTTGCCTGTCACAACACCGATGCCGAAACTGGGGAACCTTTACCCCTAGAACAATCTGTCCGCTATTGCTAAAGTTGTTGTTCGTCCTTTGTCCTTTGTCCTTTGTCCTTTGTCCTTCGTTAGGGAACAGGGAACACCTCGACTTACCTCGGCTTCGCTCGGTAACACGCTCGGTGTGTCACAGGGAATAGGGAATTCTTAGTTGTCCTTGGTTGTTGACCAATGACTATTAATGACTGGTTGCTAATAGCGTTAAAGCAATGACCAATGACCAATGACCAATGACCAATGACCAATGACCAATGACCAATGACTAATCAGCCAAGATCCCGAAAACGACCAAACCGCCGTCAGTTTTTACAAGCGGCGGCTTCAACCTTACCCTGGCTAGCGCTGTCAGGGTGTGGCTGGAGACTGGCGAATGTGCGTCCGGCGGCGGGGAGTCAAGATGATGCTAATCTGTTATACATTTACACTTGGGCTGGCTATACTGACCAAGATTTGTTAGACCGCTTTGAGGAAGAAACCGGGATCAGAGCGATCGCGGATGTCTATGATTCTAATGAAGCAATGCTGGCTCGATTGCAAGCGGGTGGTGGGGGCGCTTATAGCATCATTTATCCTTCGGAGTACATGGTGCAAAAGATGATCAATATGGGGATGTTGCTAGAACTCGACCAACCCCGCATCGAGGGTATGTATCGGTTGTTTCCCCGTTTTCAGCAAGCCGACTATGATCCGGGGAATCGCCACTCTGTTCCTGTCAGTTGGGGAACTACCGGCTTGGTTTACAATACCCAGCAAGTCCAACCCCCGCCAGAGGATTGGGATTATCTGTGGGTGTATCAGCAGCAGTTGGCAAAACGGATGACGTTGGTCAATGATGTGCGAGAAGTTATGGGTGCGGCGTTGAAAAAGTTGGGATATTCTTACAATTCCACCAACGTGGAACATATTCAAGCGGCATATCAAGCCCTGATGGACTTAAAACCTGCGATCGCGTCTTTTACATCTGATGCTTGGCGTCCCCAGATTCTCAGTGGAGATTTAAAGATTGCCATGTGTTATTCGTCCGATGCCACGGAAATCATGCCAGAAAATGAAGATTTACGCTATGTGCTTCCAGAAAGTGGCTCCTCTCTCTGGATTGATACCCTAGCCATTCCCAAAACCGCTCCCAATGTCGAGGGCGCTTATGCTTGGATTAATTTTATGTTGCAGCCAGATGTCGCCGCACGCATCGTGGAACGCCTAAGTTTTGCGACGCCCAATAAAGCTGCTTATAATCTTTTACCGCCTGACCTGAAAAATGATACCAGTCTATTTCCTCCAGAAGAAGCCCTGGAACGGTGCGAAAATTTGGAACCATTAGGAGAAGTTGAAGCCGTCTATGACCGCTATTGGACGAAATTGACCAGCTCTTAAATGCTGGCTATGTCAATAATTCATAATTAATACTTATACCGTGTCTACCGACAAAAAAGTTTCCCCCACCTCCTTACCCAATCCCGCAGCCACAGATCATAAGGCTGAATCCTCATTTATCGAAGAACCCACCCGTTCTCGACGCCAGTGGTTAGAACCCTTGGCGTTATTAGGACCGGCTGGACTGTGGCTGTTTTTATTGTTGGTTTTACCCACTCTGATCATCTTTGAGTTGAGCTTGGTTCCTGATATTAAACCGGGGGATATTGTGAACCCGTCGGGACTGGATAACTATCTGCGCGTCTTTGAACCAATCAATCTGCAGGTGATGGGGCGATCCGTGTTTTTTGCAGTAGGTACGATGGCGATTTGTCTGGTGTTGGGGTTTCCGGTAGCCTACTGGATTGCTCAGATGGCACCGAAGCGCTGGCAGAATTTACTCCTGTTAGGGTTTATCCTACCCAATTTTACCTCCTCCCTGTTGCGCTCTTATGCCTGGATTACGATTCTGCGACCCACCGGGGTACTCAATAGCATCTTAACTTCGATTGGCTTACCCGCGTTGGAACTCTTAAATACCAGTTCGGCGGTATTAATTGGTATGGCGTATAGTTATTTACCGTACATGGTATTGATTCTCTATGCGTCCTTAGAGAAATTAGATCGGCGTTTATTGGAAGCGGCGGCGGATTTGGGTGCTAATCCGGTGCAAACGTTCTGGAAGGTAACTATACCCCAAACCTTTTCCGGTATTGCGGCGGGTTCGATTCTGGTGTTTATTACCGCTTTGGGGGATTTCGTTGATCCGGAGTTGTTAGGGGGGGCTTCCAGCATGACGGTATCTCGTCTCATTTACAACCAGTTTCTGGGCGCAACCCAAAACTGGGGATTTGGTTCAGCGCTGAGTATGGTGTTAATTTTTGCCGTGAGTATTGCGATCGCGCTTTTAATTAAGTACGGGGATATGGAACCGCAACGCTAGTTCGTTCTTCGTTGACTAATATTCAGCCACTACGTTTTCGCTTTTCTACCCAAGAAAATTGCTATTTGTAACAACTCCTAAACTTTGGTAAATACTGTTTGGCAGCCAGAGAGAACCATGTTACTTTGAATATGGAGATCGTCCTCCAGAGACAATAACTGGAGAAAAACCAAGGAAGAGTCAGAGGTGATGACGATCATCCCCAATCTTTGGCTCTGCCACAGAAGTAACCAACCTAGCGTAGCCTTAAGGGGTTAGATTCGGTGAAAACCGAAACCCAACTCAAGTCCAGAAAGACACATTTATGCGGGTCAATAAGCGGTGAACCTGTGGAATTTGTAAACATTAGTAAGCTCAGATTAAAACCTGAAAAATCAACGGCTTGAAAAGTCCTAATAGAACGATCACTTGGGTCTAATCTCTTTGGTTAGACCCATTTGATTATGATTATAATTAGGGTCTGCTGAATAAGTCTTGTGGTGAGGGGAGGCAATAGGGAACACCTCGACTTACCTCGGCTTCGCTCGGTAACACGCTCGGTGTGGAATAGGCAACACCTCGGACTTCGACGTGAGCGCTCAGTCGAGAGAAAATTTGGTGCTTAGGTCGGCGGAACGTCTGTCAATTGTAGGGGCGGGTTTAGCCGTTTAATTTTGTTATCTACCGATAACCTCTCAACAAAACCCGCCCTGTGTCATAAACAACAGCTTATACGTTTACCGAACACTAATCGGTTCAGTAGGTTGATTCAAACCCCGTTCTGCCAGCACCGTATTTTCGAGAACCGTAAGTGCTTGCTTGTATTGGGGATCTTCGATTGTGGCACGTAACATCGGTTGTGTAACCAAACGCCGCTGTTGAGCGCTAGTTAAATCAATTTTCACATCAGGGCTAATTCCTTTGTGATTAATATCAATCCCACTGGGAGGATAGTAGCGGGAAATCGTTACCGCTAAACCTGAACCATCAGATAAAGAATGGACAGACTGCACGACAGCTTTACCAAACGTCGTCGAACCGACAACCCTCGCCCGTTTATTATCCTTCAGCGCACCCGCTAGAATTTCACTGGCGCTAGCTGAATAGCCATCAACTAAAACAACTAGGGGAAGCTGAGTTAGTGCGCTTTGGTTGGCAGAAAACTTTTGTTCTCCACCTTTGCGATCAATAGTGTGGACAATCTCACCCTCATCGAGCCACATCCGGGCAATTTCAATACTGGCGTACAATAATCCACCAGGATTACCACGCAAATCTAAAACATAACCATTCACATCTTGGCTATTCAGATTGCGAATTGCCCGTTGCATTTGTTCTGGTGCGTGGGAACTAAATTCATCAATGCTGATATAACCCACCCGCATCTGACCTTCCTGCTTGAGGGTATAGTGTACAGACGGTAGCTCAATCTGAGCGCGGGTTAAAGTAACATCAAAGTGATTTTGCCCTTGACGAGATATTTTTAGAGTGACGGATGAGCCAACTTCGCCGCGAATTAACGCCGAGGCTTCTTCCGCACTCATCCCTTGAGTGGATTTGCCATCAATGGCGATAATTTTGTCTCCAGATTTAAGTTCGGCTTTGAATGCCGGTGAATTTTCAATCGGCTCAATAATAACCAGCTTCTGGGTTTTCTCATCCACACCCATGCGAATCCCGACGCCAGACAGTTCACCTGCTGTTTGATCCGTTAACGCTTTGAATTGTTCGGGTTCTAAAAAGCGAGTATAGGGATCACCGATGGGTTCTAGGGCGTCGCGAATGGCTTTGTAGGCTTGTTCGGAAGACGTATAATTGCGGTTGAGTAGCTGCTGACGGGTCGCTTGCCAATCCACTTGATTGAACGAGGGATCAACGTATTCCTGATTAACAAGTTGCCAAACTTCATCAACAACCGTCTTGGGACTATCCTCAAGCGCCGCAAAGACGGAGCGATTACTGCCAATTGGGGCTAACCATGATAATGTGGCTGTTGTTGCGATCGCACCCGTTACGAGGATGCTTTTCAGCCAAGGGAAGGTTTTAGAATATTGATTCATGGGAAATACGTCGAACAGACTATGGGTTGGTTTAAAGCGGACAGTCAAAGCGTACCCAGTCGTTAGCTGCAATAATTAGCATTCCCTGAGTAGGGATAGCATGGTTCTGGCGGCATCAAATCCGTCTATTGCTACTATACTCAACTTATCTGGCTAATTTCCAGAAATTTTGTGCCAGTTGACCTATTGTCCTGGTGATGAAGACAATGGCTTCGCCTCGGACAGTCAGAGTGAATCAAGTGGTAAGCCTCAGTGAGACGATTGATAACACGCCATTGGCTACGGGTTGCGCGTTGGCTACTGTCTAAGCAACGACTACGCTGGTTAGGCTTAGGGCTATTGAGCCTAGTCGTTATTCTTAGTATAGGGTTACTTGCAAATATCTTCAGATTGTCGGCAGGAGCCGCTTCACCTGTAGATACATTCTTTGTTTTAGGGGGAAGTATTCGCCGGGAGGTTTATGTGGCTCAGTTAGTGAAGCAACATCCCCAAACTCCGATTTTGATTTCTCAAGGCTCTGATGAACCCTGTATTTTGCTCATATTCCAAAAGTATAACGCGCCCATGGGTCAGGTTTGGTTAGAAAAATGTGCGGATTCCACGTTTGGTAATTTCTACTTCGGGATTCCAATTTTACGGCAGTGGGGGGTACGTCATGTTCAGTTAATTACCTCTCCCACCCATTTACCACGAGCGGGGTGGATGGCGCAAATTCTTTTGGGAGCAAATGGGATTTGGGTTGATGTGGATACGGTGCAAGAACAGGGAATTCCGGGGAATCAGGAATCCTGGTGGAAAACGGGATTGGATGTGACGCGCAGCCTAGTTTGGGCGCTATTGAGTCAGGGAATTCAGCCGCACTGTTCCGAGGTTACGCCCCTAACTGAGGTTGATTTAGACGCTTGGCAAAAGTCAGGTTTTGATTGTGAGTATCAATGGTGGTTGAAGCTGGATTATTGATTGGCAAAGCGCTGATGTCTAAAAAATAGCTGGCTATCACCGTAGTAGGATGCCACAAATTCCGAGGTGGTTTCCAGATGTCCGATAAGTTGGGCGTTTTGGCGATAACTTGGCTCGTCTATGATGTCAGCTTTCTGGTCAGCATTTTCGTCTCCTACGTTTTGGGGCACAACAGCATAGAGGGAAAATAAACGGGTTCCAGCCGGAATCGTGGCAAGATCATCTCTGAAATCATGGGGTTGATTTTCAGGAAATTGAATAGTGGGATTGGGAACGAGAAAAAGGCGATAGGGATAAAAGGGATCAGGTTCTAGATGACCCGTTTGGTCGATTCGGGCAAAGCCTTGCAAATAGAGTTTTCGGGGAAATTTGCTGACGCGGCGGAAGATTGAATTGATCAATTTAGGACCTAAATCATTTTCTGCGGGAACGATATTAGACAATTCATTGGCAAAGAAATTATAGTTATTGCCTTGACCCGTGAGGGAAACCAATGCTGAGACATTTTCCGAGGGTTGACCGTCCACCAAAAGCTTGAGGGCTAACCCTGGAGCAAATCCGCGATCGCTGGGATCACCGGTGAGGGATAATCGTAGAAGACCGTAGTCAGCACCTTTAAATAAACCAGTAAATTGAGTAGTCGGGGTGGGGATCAACTTAACCTTAGCAACACTGGCGTGGGCGTGAATGGCTTTGTTCCATTTGCGGGGTGCTTCATCGGATAAGCGATCCATTTTGATGCTTAAAAAGGTAAAAAATAAACCGATCACGTCAATTTTTTTCAGTGGCGGTAGGGTATCGTAGCGGGATGCTAAAATTCTTTGCTGCCAAATCAAGTCCTGCTTTTTTGCAGCCGTCCAGGATTCATAGTCGCTTGGTAGCGGTTCTAGCTTGTGGGCATTATGCCAAAATTTTTGTAGATTTTTCATGGAGGTGACTGGGTGAAAAAGTATGTCGATTTATTGTGATTTTTGCTTAACACTTCATCCTTGATCTCTCAAATTTATGGGTTAAATTCATTAGTTTTTTCTGGTATTCCTAGAAACCGGGTTTCTTTGGGTGAAAGGTCGATATTGGTCATCCTCACGAGAAACCCGGTTTCTTGACCGATGTCCTAGCCACCCATACTCCCCATGGAACAAAAAGCGAAGCATCCGATGGTTTCCCCCTTTTGAAGGGAGACGGGAGGGGGATCTATAAGGGGCGTTGTAACCCCTCACACCTCCGCCGCAACGCTTCGCTAGTTACTATTACCTGTTGCCCAATCTCAACAATTAATACCCCGAAACACCGACTTTACGCCAGGGAGCAAAGGCATTTTGTACACCAAATAAAGCGGGGCTGACGGTGGGGTAATGGCGGCGCAAGACACTTAACATACTGTTGTTGTCAATCCAATCTAAACCCCATTGAGTGTAGACTTCGGCGGTGTAGTCTTTGGTGAAGAAGCGATCGCTCTTAAGTCGGCGGGATGCCATTAGGATAAAGATACGGAAAGCTGTGTCACTGAAGCCAAACCCGGCGGGCGGGTTTTCGGCAAACATACCCACCATTAAATCAACGCTGTTGATGTCGTTGTTGTAAACGTCCCGGAGTTCCTTTGCCCATTGCGGGTTCTCGGTGATGTCCTCAAAGGTTTTGACTCGTTCACGACCAATGAGTTCACGGAATTGATTATAACGGGGAACGCCGCGTTCGCGATCGCGTAATATATCCACAGCCGCTAAATCAAAGACTTCGCCGTTATCCCGGACTAATTGCTGTAGGAAACGCGGATAGTTATGTAAGGTAATCGCCCCAGGATGAGTAATACCAAAGGAGTAGAATAAATCGGGCATACCTACTTTATCGACTAGATTCCGACTGCGATTTCCTGATACTTCAAATAGATTTTCTGTAAATCGCAATTCCCCATTGTCGAGAGAGTAAAATTCAAACTCATCTGGCATTAAGGGATGCATCCGATAGACGGAGACAAATTCTTCGGTGAGATAGTAGGGGGCAGTGTGGTGATCTGTCGCTGAGCCGACAATCCCACTCAGGAGTTCCCCCTCTCCAATGCGCCCAAACAAGCGTTTGACATGTGGACCTAATAATCCCCACCAGTTAGCCTTCATAGCAATTTCTAAAGCTGGATGTCCTAAGATTGCAGGCGTCCATTCAACGGTGTGGATTTTGGCGAGTAAGGCGGCGTTAATTAGTCGGGCGTGGTTGAACAGATCATCATCTGTCCAGTCGGGATATTCGTTTTTGAGATGATCGCAAATCGTATTGTGTTCTTTGACAAATAGAGTATGTAACATAGTCAATCCCACCCACCAGTTCTCATCAAAACCAACGAGATCGACACCATTTTCAGGGTTGATGGGTAATAAGTTATCGTCACCGATAATTAGCTTGCCATCGCCATGAGTCCGCAGCTTATCAATGGTTTCCTGATCACTGCCATAAATTTGCGACGCATCCCACCAGTGAGTAACTCGGTTAAGAAAGGTAGGCGGATTTTTGGTATCTTCGTCGGGACGGGTTGAGTCGGGTAAGGTTGCGCCTACTTCTAGCGGTCGATATTCTTGGGGCCAGGGATCGTCTGCTTCGAGAGGAATCTCAAATTTCTGGTCAAATGTACCCCCATGGGCGAACCAGTCATGGGTTTGAAATTGAATCCAAGAGGCGGCATGTAGGTTTAAGGTGCTAGCGGGTACAAATTCATCCCGCGTCAGTAGTTGGCGGCTAATTGTGCGGGGATTGGGTTCGAGTAAATTCTTTTGGTCAGGGTGAGTATATTGGAGGGGAACATTGCGTCCAAAACGGGAACCCGCCCGACCCATTTCTGGCTGTTCCAGGTCATTAAAACTCCCGTCGGCTGTGCGAATCTTGAGATGGTCACTATCTGGACTAGGTGTTGGTTGTGTCCCCTCACCTTGGGTCGGTAATTTTGCGGTATCATGTAGATTTTCTTCCCGCAGTCGGTTCCGAAACTTAAATAACTTGACTAATGCCAGGGGAACGGGGAATTGATGCCAAGGTTTTTGCTGACCTCGACCTGATTTAGATGATTTAGTCATGGTGTTAATTCCTTTTATTTGGATACAATATTTAACAATTCTGTCCGCAATCGGGACTAAAATCAATACTATTCATAGTAAATCTCTATCTTATTTCCGACAAGCCCTTTCAGCAAATTTCCTGAATTAATCTCAACTCTCCCCAATTTATACCAATTTTTGTTCAATCCTAGAACGTTGGGGCAACCGGGGTAGTAATGGATTGCTAGTCTTAATGATTTGTGAAAACTAATAGAGCTGAAAACCTTGCTAAGTAAGAATTCCTTGTCCCTACCTACTTATCTTATGGTGCTAACACCCCTCAGCCCATTCGCCACAAAATCGGGATATTTTTAACAAAACTTAAAATAACTCGCCATTTTTTTCAGGATTTGCCATAATCAAAAAATTAGAATATTCTGGATTTTTGTCGCCATCTGACAAAAAGGCATAGCTACGAATCAAGTCCGGAAATGCCAACATAAGTAGGTTGGTGGAAATAAACTCAACCTTATGAAGTTATGTTAACAAGCCTCAAGCTATTACAAATGACGAATGACAAATGACATGACAAATGACAACGATATCATTTTTCAACCGCTAACATTCCGAAACCTCACCGTCAGTAATCGCATCTTTCGGTCGAATATTTCCGGCAGATTCGATAACTATGACGGTTCCGGAAACCAAGTCCGAATCAATTGGGAACAGAAGTTTGCCCAGGGAGGCGTCGGCGCAATTATTTCATCGTTTACGCCAGTACAAATTCGCGGACGAATCCTGCCAAATTATGCCACTATTGACCGAGATGACCGCATTCCATTCTGGCGTAAACTTGGTGAGGTGGTGCATGAATACGACTGTAAATTTATCATGCAACTGAGCCATTCTGGGCGTCAGCAGGATGTGAGTGGCGTAGAAAACCTTAATTTAAAAGCCCTCAGTTCAACCAGTATCACAGAATCGTTTCATGGTTTTGAATGCCAAGCCATGACCAAGGCTGAGATTCAAGAAACAGTTCAGGCGTTTGCGGCGGGGGCGAGACGGGCGCGAGAGGCGGGACTGGATGGCGTGGAACTGCATAGTGCCAATGGTTATTTAATTACCCAATTTCTCAGTTCTGGGATTAATGACCGCAACGATGAATATGGGGGATCATTAGAAAATCGCGCTCGCTTTTTGTTGGAGATTATTAAAGCCATTCGTCAGGAAGTGGGTGATGACTTTCACCTCCAAGCTAAGATTAGTGCGGTGGAGTATAATAATGCCGTGATTCCGTGGGAAAAGCCAGGGAATACCCTAGAGGATTCGATTCAAGTCTGTCAGTGGATGGAAGCGGCTGGAGTGGATGCCATTCATGTTTCTACGGGGAGTATATTTCCTCATCCCTTGAACCCTCCTGGTGAATTTCCCCGCATCGAGGCGATGCGCTGGTATGATTTGATGTTATCCAGTGGAATTCATACCTTTCGCAACTATTTATTATTTCGGTTTCCCCTGTTGTATCCGATTTTCTTATTCTTATGGAATCGAGTTCAGAAACAGACCCAAGACCAACCGATTCAGGGATTAGAGGTAAAAGCGCAAGCTTTGAACGAGTCGTTCCAGAGGTTTGTGAGTTCTGAACAGATGCAGGAACTTCTACAAAAATATCAGGGGGTTAGCCTTAATCACGCGGCTGAGATTAAAAAGCAGGTAAATATTCCCGTGATATGTACTGGCGGGTTTCAACAGGCGTCCTATATTCGTCGGACTATTCAGGAGAACTTCTGTGATGCGGTTAGTATTGCCCGTCCCTTGGTGGCGAATAATGACCTAGTGCATCAGTTTAAGGCAGGAAAAGACTTGCCTGAACGCCCTTGCACGTATTGCAATAAATGTTTACTTAATGCCTTAGAAAATCCCCTGGGTTGTTATGAGTTAAGTCGCTATAATAATTCAGATGAAATGATTGCAGAAATTATGACTGTGTTTGACCCTGCACCGTTTCGGTGACGGGAATAGAGGAGATGCGTGGGCGGGTTTAGTAACATTAGGGTGACAACAAAGAATAATAGGGAAAACTAACTGCCTCTAATGGCGTGACCCAACTAAAATGGTGCAATAGATTGGCTTCGTAGTGAGGGCTTCAGCCCTTTTTAGCTGACATTAAGGTTTAAATGCAGAATAGCTTAAATCACCAATCACTAATTCTTAATCATGGAAGAATCAACGCCATTAAAGTCAACGGGAAAGACTTTTAAAAAACTATTGATTGTGATTGCGGGAGTTATACTCGCTACAATTATTGGTTTAGTTTCTCCCCTAGTCTTAAATAATCCTGTCGATTATGATGATATTAACAATCACTTTAAATATGGTTCAATTGGCAGTGAACCAGAAAATGGAGTACCTTACTGGATTTGGAAAGTTTTACCCGCCGTATTTCCTGACAAATTACCCGGTGAAGGCTATCAATCGTTGGGCTTTCTTTACGAATCCGGAAAAGACCGCCCCATTGGGTTTTCTCAGCGTCGTGTCTTGATTGACCGCGTTGGCTTAAATTGTGCGATTTGTCATGTGGGTTCACTGCGGGATACGCCTGAAAGTGAACCTCAAATTATCCCCACGATGCCCTCAAATACGGTAAATCTACAAGGGTATATTCAGTTTCTGGGCAAAACGGCTTTGGATGAACGATTCACTCCTAACCGAATCTTAGCCGAAATTGACGCCCAAGGGGGAACGTTTAATCCGATTCAGAAATTAATTTACCGCTATCTGGTTATTCCCCAAACAAGAGATGCGTTGATTACTCAAGCAAGTCAACTGGCTTTTTTAAATGAACAACCGGATTGGGGTCCAGGACGGGTGGATACGTTTAATCCTTATAAATCAATTCAATTTAGCTTCCCGATGGACGAGTTGGAAGAGGATGAAAAAATTGGCACGGCGGATTTACCCTCTATCTGGAATCAAAAACCCCGTGAAGGATTGCAACTGCATTGGGATGGGGATAATAAATCGGTTCATGAACGTAATTTAAGTGCGGCTTTGGGTGCAGGGGTGACACCAGTTACAGCGGATTTGGAACGGATTAAACGGATTGAAGATTGGTTGTGGGAACTTTCATCACCGACTTATCCATACGCGATTAATCGGGAATTAGCAGCTAAGGGTCAGCCAATTTATCAAAATAATTGTGCCAGTTGTCATGCCTTTGGCGGGGCGAAGGTTGGTAAAGTGACGCCGATTGGGGAAATTGGTACTGACCCGCATCGGTTGGATTCTTATACATACGAGTTACTGTCTAATCAAAATACCCTGTTTGTCGGGACGCCGGAACGGTTCAAGAATTTCCGTAAGACCGATGGTTATGCCAACATGCCATTAGATGGAATCTGGTTGCGATCGCCTTATTTGCACAATGGGTCTGTACCGACGTTACGAGACTTGTTAGAGGCTCCAGACGACCGTCCTCAAGTATTCTATCGCGGGTATGATGTGTTTGATCAAGAGAATGTCGGTTTTGTCTCAACCATTGCCCAAGAGAAGGGGACGCCGTATTTTAAGTTTGACACGACTGTACCTGGCAATAGTAACAGGGGTCATCTGTATGGCACTAACTTCTCGTCGGAGGATAAAGCCGCGTTGGTTGAGTATCTGAAAACACTTTAGAATCAGGAGTAAACATCATGAATCCTTATGCAAAATGGTTTAGTCGCATGGTCTGGTTAGGCATTGTGGTGAATATGTTTTTTATAATTCCCCTCTGCTTTTTTCCAGAGGTTCTACTTTCGCTATTAAAGATGCAAATACCCGTGCCAATTATCTGGGTAAGGGCGGCTGGACTCTTACTACTGGAACTAAGTATTTTGTATATTCCGGGGGCAATTGATCCTTATCGTTACAAAGCAACAGCTTGGATGTCAGTGGTCGTCACACGCGGCGCGGGCGCTACCTTCTTCCTGAGTGCTGTTTTGTTCTTTGGGCAAGATTTAGGATTTATCACAATTGCTTTAGTTGATGCCTTCTTCGTGATTGTCCAAGGAACTCTGTTATTTTTGGCGATGAAAACTCAACAACCTGAAATGCCGGAAACCGTTCAAGAGTTTTCCTAAATCGGTCATTTTTGCAGAAGTTGAATGGGTAGGGACGACCCGATTGCATTCCTTAACAATTGGAGTTTACTCAATTATAGCGGTTGCCATAAAGCTTAGGACATTTAAGGCTGAAACAAACCTGTACCAATAATAAATTGTCTGCTCTCTGCCTTAGCGCCTTCTGGCTTTTGCTATAGATAGGGTCGCCTTCTACTCTCTCAATTTGCCTAACTGGGATGCTTCCCCCTACAGATTTTTGATGAAACAGAATACGAATTAATTCAAGTCAAGAAATAAAGGAACAATTTTATGGAAAGTACACCATCAAAAATTGGACGAACCATTACCGCGATCGCAATCATTCTAATATTGCTAATTGGTAGTGTCGGATATCTGGCATGGTATAACCTTTTTCGCGAAGTAGATACCTATTACGAATCAGTCGAGGATCATTTTAAATACGGATCAATTGGCAGCGAAAATGCCGAAGGTGTTCCCTATTGGATTTGGTTAGTATTACCTCGAATTTTTCCCGATAAACTCCCCAAACCCGGTGGCTATACCTCTCTCGGCATTACCTGGGAAGAAGGACAAGAATTACCCGTTGGCTTTTCTAAAAAAATTATCGGCTTTCCCCGCCAAGGGATAACCTGTGCGCTTTGTCATAGTGCCACCTATCGCCAAACCCCCAAAGATAAACCAACGATTGTTCCAGGTGGACCTTCAAATAAATTTCATCTGCAAGGGTATATTCGCTTTCTGGGTGACTGTGCTACTGATCCTCGATTTAATGCAGACTATATCTTAGATGAAATTAGCTATAATTATGACCTATCTTTGTTTGACAAGCTACTCTATCGGTTTATTATTATTCCCCGCACCCGGAAAGAATTATTAGAACTTAAAGAAACCTTTGCCTGGATGGAAGAACGACCCGACCAAGGACCCGGACGCATTGCCCCCTTTAATCCGGTGAAGTTTCGAGTTTTGGGGTTGCCTGTCGATGATACCATTGGCAACTCGGATATGATGTCGATTTGGAATCAAAATCAACATGAAGGATTTGCCTTACATTGGGATGGGTTAGAAACATCACTCACAGAAACTGTGAACACTGGGGCGATTGGTGATGGGGCGACGAAGGAGTCAATTAATATTCAGGGATTAAAGCGGGTGGAGGATTATATTCGTCAATTACCGCCGCCGAAATATCCGTACACGATTGACCAAGGTTTAGCCGCAAAAGGGAGTCAAATTTTTGAGAGTAACTGCGCCTCTTGTCATGCATTTGGTGGCGAACGCACCGGAACCGTTATTCCCATTGATGAGATTGGTACAGACCGTTATCGTTTAGATATGTGGACGCAAGCAGCGGCTGATGCGTATAATGAGTTTGCCGAGGGGTATGATTGGGATTTTGATCAGCTTCGCAAAACTAATGGATATGTGGCGGTAGCCTTGGATGGGTTGTGGTTAAGAGCGCCCTATTTGCATAATGGTTCTGTCCCCTATTTAACGGATTTGTTGGAGATACCGGAGCAGCGGACGATGGTGTTTTACAGAGGATATGATGTGTATAATCCGGAAAAAGTGGGCTTTGTTGCTGAAGGCGTAGCGGCGGAGAAAGAGGGATTTAAATATGATACAAGGGTGACGGCAAATAGTAATCAAGGTCATGTTTATGGCACCGAGTTGGCGGCTGAGGATAAGTTGGCGTTGATTGAGTATTTGAAGACGCTTTAATGTTGTTATTTGTCTTTTGTCATTTGTTCTTTGTCAACACATCCCCTAAAAAATGGTAAGATTTTGGCGTAAGGGTAAAGCCGACAAACCTGCACTCCTGTACCCTTTATTTGTTAAGGGGTGATTATAAATCCCATGACTGACTCCAATAAAACACAACTAACGCTGCAAAAAATCCTGGATAGCCTGGATCATTTAAGGATGGATGAACTGCGAACGCTGCAAAAGGCGACAACTGCGCGAATTCAACAACGTGTTGATGCTTTAGGTAAGCCACTACTGAGTGACTTAGTGGCAGGGTTGGAATGGACTGAAGAGTATAAAGAGAATCCACCTATCTCAGATGCCCGACTCCAGGAAATTAAAGATGGGGCAAGACCAACTGATACTGAATTAGAGTATATTGCTGAAGGGTTGGAAATGGATACTGAGGAACTTTTGCAGATGCTGCGTTTTCGTCAAATTTGAAAGCTATAAATGTTGAACTATTGATGATAAACGCTTAATCTGGCATCAAGCCGGGAACTAAAGTTCCGGCTAAAAGCTAAAACCCGTTTAAACGGGTTCATATTATGTCCGGTTAGGTTTGTAGTTGCGCTGTCTTTGCTGTAAATGTTGAACCATTGATGATAAACGCTTAATCTCGCACTAAGCCGGGAACTAAAGTTCCGGCTAAAAGCTAAAACCCGTTTAAACGGGTTCATATTATGTCCGGTTAAGTTTGTAGTTGCGCTGTCTTTGCTGTAAATGTTGAACCATTGATGATAAACGCTTAATCTCGCACTAAGCCGGGAACTAAAGTTCCGGCTAAAAGCTAAAACCCGTTTAAACGGGTTCATATTATGTCCGGTTAAGTTTGTAGTTGCGCTGTCTTTGCTGTAAATGTTGAACCATTGATGATAAACGCTTAATCTCGCACTAAGCCGGGAACTAAAGTTCCGGCTAAAAGCTAAAACCCGTTTAAACGGGTTTATATTATGTCGGGTTAAGTTTGTAGTTGCGCTGTCTTTGCTGTAAATGTTGAACCATTGATGATAAACGCTTAATCTCGCACTAAGCCGGGAACTAAAGTTCCGGCTAAAAGCTAAAACCCGTTTAAACGGGTTCATATTATGTCGGGTTAAGTTTGTAGTTGCGCTGTCTTTGCTATAAATGTTGAACTATTGATGATAAACGCTTAATCTCGCACTAAGCCGGGAACTAAAGTTCCGGCTAAAAGCTAAAACCCGTTTAAACGGGTTCATATTATGTCCGGTTAAGTTTGTAGTTGCGCTGTCTTTGCTGTAAATGTTGAACCATTGATGATAAACGCTTAATCTCGCACTAAGCCGGGAACTAAAGTTCCGGCTAAAAGCTAAAACCCGTTTAAACGGGTTTATATTATGTCGGGTTAAGTTTGTAGTTGCGCTGTCTTTGCTATAAATGTTGAACCATTGATGATAAACGCTTAATCTCGCACTAAGCCGGGAACTAAAGTTCCGGCTAAAAGCTAAAACCCGTTTAAACGGGTTCATATTATGTCCGGTCAAACCTTTTCATATCCTTGCACCACTATCAGGGAAAATGTACCATTGCTACCCCTGCTCCCTCTGCTCCCTCTGCTCCCTCTGCTCTCTTCCCCCACCACAAGACTTATTCAGCAGACCCTATTTATTATTTGTTGATAGCGCTAACATTCCATGAATGGTGGACAAGGGAACCTGATAAAAATACTGACGCAAAAATTGTTCTTCTTCGATAGCCGATAAAAAGTGTTGAATGCTTTCTTTTGTGGTTGGATCGATCGCGTCTCCATCCCACTCCCCCATTGACCCACTAATTTGGATTGACCCGCCTTGGTGTTTCACCTGAAACCCTAAACCGGAAAGGGCGGTGAGTCCCCGATGTAAGGTGCGATCGCTTAATTCTAACTTGTCTTGCAATTGCCCTAGGGTAGCGGATTTCCCGGTGCGACTGAGGAATTTAGCGAGTCCGACTAATTTCTCCCAAACCTGGCGGGAGGAGAGTTGAGGCGGTGGCGGATAGGCGATCGCTAATTTTCGTTCGCTTTGCATCGCCCGTCTAAACCAGAGTTGCAATTCATCCCAACTGGTGGGACAGTCGCGAACGGTTAATGGATCACTGGGTTCAGGTGTGGGCGTTTCCCTTGGTTCGCCCACTAAGGCGGGTGGCGTCAAAGGATTGGACATCGACAGCAGGTTCTCACTATCCTCCTGCATTCCATCGCGCCAATCTAAAATCCAATCCAGTTGATTGGGAAGATTAAACGAGGAAATCCTATCCCCCGATTGAACGGCGACTAAGCGCACTTCAGGACGTTTTTTGAAGTTATTATAGTCCAGTTCCACAATCGCATTACATCGACCTTTGGGAACTTCATCGCGATAATGTCCCCACCAGATACCGGGAAATCCCACACTTGTGGAATCATCCCAGATTTCTAATTCAGTTTTAATATATTGCACTTTTTTTCCTTTCAAATCCTGAGTATTCCGATTCCAAACTGATTCAAACCAGCAGTTTTCAATTAGCAGTTTGGGAACCGGATTACCCATGCCACAAGGTTCTAAGAGTTTAAGTTCCTGGAATAATGGTTTGCCTAAAGCCGCAACCGTGACGACAATATCAGCAGTAACAACTGGGGCTAATAAGGCGTCTTGGGCGGCGAGTTGTTGACGTAACTTTTGATTAATCCCTTCGCTAAATAAGGGAATATTTTCTACAGGTAAACTTAACCCAGCAGCAAAGGGATGTCCGCCGAATCGGTGTAATAGGTGTTCTTGGGATTGGACTAATTCATACAAATCAATTCCATTCACTGAACGGGCAGATCCTCTGGCGATCGGCGAAGTGTTAAGTGTTGACCCTTCGCCGCCCCACTCTTCACCTGTACTTAATAAAACTGTCGGGCGTCCATATTCTTGGGCAATTTGACCCGCGACTAAGCCTAAAACGCCTGCTGACCATTGGGGATCATCTAGAACAATAACACAGGTTGTTGAAAGGTCAAGTTGTGCCAGTTTCCGTTTAACCTGTTCCGTAATATCTTTCTGTAAGGATTTGCGGCGGCTATTAGCTAATTCTGTTTCTAAGGCTAAGGTTTGAGTATAGGTTTCATCGCGACGGGTTAATAATTCCACACAAAAAGATGCATCCCCCTGAATCCGACTCACGGCATTAATTCTTGGACCTAAGCCAAAGGAAATATCCGTGGGGCGATCGCCACTGCGCTGACAGAGTTCTAAAAGTTTAGCTACACCGGGACGGGTGCGGGTTTTCAATTGTTGCTGTAGCGTTTGAATTCCCCGTTGGGCTAAATAGCGACAATCACCACTCAGTTGGACTAAATCAGCAATTAAACCAATTGCTACTAAATCTAATAAATCTTCTAAAGGTTGTTGGGGAATATCGGGTAATGTTTGATACAGTGCCTCAACTAATTTATACGCTACCGCTACACCAGAAAGATGAAACAGGGGATGGGTTTCGGCAAAATAGCGGGGGTTAATAATCGAAACGACGTTCGGTCGCTCCTCTGGTAAGGTATGATGATCGGTAATAATAATGTCTATGCCTAACTGATCAGCATAGTCAATTTCGCTGAGATTAGTGCTGCCTGTATCGCAGGTGACAATCAGTTGAGTTCCCGATTCTGCGAGTTGGTCAATTCCCGGACAATTCAATCCGTGAGATTCCGTGAGACGATTGGGAATGTAATAGGTAAGGTGTTGATTCTGCGGTAAAAACTGCCCCAATCCGTCCCATAAAACGCTGGTTGCGGTAATTCCATCGGCGTCAAAGTCTCCCCAAATTGCTACTTTTTTTCCCTTATCCCGTGCTTGTTGCAATCGCTGTACTGCCCGTTTCATTTCCTGACCAAATTCAAAGGGACTCGCGGGTTGATATAAATCGGGATTAATAAATCCAGCTAATTGATTTAACTCCCGAATTCCGCGTTGCCATAATAATTGGGCGGCGTAATATCCTTCTGATGCGGGGGCGTAGGATTTAACCGCATCGAGGAACCATTGGGGAACATCTGGAGAGGGTTGAACGTGCCATTGGGGTTGAGGCATAAGTCGGCGGGGAGGAGAGTTAGGGGAGACGGTTGACGGTTCGACGGCGTGAGTTGAAAGAACGCCCGTATGAAAATATTAGCTTGTTTTATGCTGGAAATAAGCGGTCACGCCTTTAAATTGGGTAAGTAGGTGGGGACAATTAATGTGAACGGTGGAGAACTCGCTTCGCGAGAAGCAAGCTACGTTTATGTAAGGGTTGGAGGGGTGTTTACATAACTTAATAGGCTCTTCAAGCAAAGAAAGTTTTAAAAAAGGCAGGCAGCGAAACTAAAATACAAAAAAGAAATAGAGAAAAAGGTGCGAGGAATTGCTCATAGTAAATATTCTTTACTCAAGAAAAAGGGAAAACTTAATGAGAGCATACGAAGTATGGGCGAGGTCTTCTCGCCGAGTAAGATAAAGGTTTAAGGGCAACGAAACTTGCTCTGATTGAGACGCTTAAATTCAGGATGGGATCTATGGGATGGTTGGGAAGACGTGCTAGGAAGCGACTACTATTTTTAGGATTAGCCTGGTTAACCGTTGTGGCGGTAATCGCATCTCCTGTCGCCCTGGGAAATGCCTCGACTCTCCTTCAGTCGGATATCATACAACAGGACTCTCATCTGGCTCAATCTCTTGATCCAGTAAGCCGATTAAGCCAAGGTAAAACTGACTATGATCGGGGACGCTTTGCTGATGCAGTACTGGCGTGGCAAGAAGCGGAACAGGTTTACCAACAAGCAGGCGATCGCACTAACCAGGCAATAAGTTTAAATTATTTGTCCCTTGCCTATCAACATCTGGGACAGTGGGAACAGGCAAAGGCGGCGATTGAGGAAAGTCTGAACCTCCTACCCACTCCCACTGATCCTGCACTCTTGGCACAAGTATTAAATACCAAAGGCAGTCTGCAATTGGCAACCGGACAATCGGAAGCTGCGTTGCAAACTTGGAAAGCCGCCGAGACAGCTTACTCCCAGGATGATGATGCTATCGGGGTTTTAGGGTGTCAAATCAATCAGGCGCAAGCCTTGCAAAGCTTGGGGATGTTTCGGCGATCGCAACAAGTCTTAGAACGGGTACAGCAAGCGCTAACGCTACAGCCGGATTCGCTAATTAAAGCCACCGGATTACGCAGCCTGGGGATGGTTTGGCAAGCGATTGGAGAATTAGATGATGCCCAAAACGTGCTTAACCAGAGTTTAGCGATCGCGCAAACCCTCAATTCTCCCGCTGATATCAGCGCCGCTTTCTTGAATCTGGGTAATACGGCACGAGTGTTAGGCGATCGGGATGCCGCGATAAATTATTACCATAAAGCGGCAAAAACGGCAACCAATCCCTTAAACCAACTCGAAGCCCAACTCAACCAATTTAAGTTACTGATTAGTCAACAGCCGTTTAATCAATCCCAAGATTTATTTACCCCAATTCAGCACAATCTCTCCCAATTATCTCCCAGTCGATATGCTATCTATGCTCAGGTGAATTGGGCAGAAAGTTTAATCGAACTCCTAGACAATTCAGCGGGATATTCTCCAGAATCTATCACATCAGAAGACATCGCTCAACTCCTCGCCAAAACCATTGCTCAAGCTAAAGCATTAAATGACACCCGCGCTGAATCCTTAGCTCTAGGAACCCTAGGAAAACTCTATAAAACCAACCAACAAGGGTTAGAAGCTCAACGTTTAATCCAACAAGCCCTATTCTTTTCCAAAACCATTAACGCCAGAGATATTTCCTATCAATGGCAATGGCAACTGACCCAACTTTATCAGCAAAATGGAGACCTGAAAGCCGCGATTACTGCTAACCAAGACGCCTTTGATCTACTACAATCGATTCGGGGAGATTTAGTCGCGATGAACCCCGATGTGCGGTTTTCGTTTCAAGAACAAATTGAACCCATCTACCGGAATTTAGTCCGTCTCTTATTACAAAGTTCCTCACCCGATAATCTCAAGCAGGCGCGTAATGTGATTGAATCCCTCCAGTTAGCCGAATTGGAGAATTACTTTCGCACCTCCTGCTTAAATGCTAAAGCCGAGCAAATTGATACGGTTATTGAGGACAGCGATACCCAAACGGCGGTAATTTATCCGATTATTTTACCTGACCGGATTGCGGTGATTCTTTCCTTACCTGGACAACCCTTAGAAACCTACAACACAGAGTTATCCCAAGCTGAGATTGAACAGACGGTGAATCAACTGCGACAGTCAATGAATATCGCCTATTCCAACCGCAAACGGCTTGCTATTTCTCAAACCATTTATGACTGGTTGATTCGACCAATAGAAACTCAGTTAGCTCAACAGGATATTAAAACTTTAGTCTTTGTTCTCGATGGCGTGTTGCGGAATGTACCAATGGCGGCACTTCATGATGGTCAACAGTATTTAATCGAGAAGTATAGCATTGCCTTAACACCAGGATTACAATTACTCGAACCGCGATCGCTAACCCAATTTCAACTGCGCTCACTTACCGCCGGATTAAGTCAAGCACGTCTGGGGTTTTCGGCGTTACCCGCAGTGGAAGATGAAATTGAACAAGTTAGTACAAATATTCCATCGAATGTTCTATTAAATCAAGCCTTTACCAGCACCGCCTTAGAGAACAAAATTAACACACTTCCGGTGAGTGTGGTTCACCTGGCTACCCATGGTCAATTTAGTTCTAACCCGGAAGACACGTTTATTCTTACCTGGGATAAACGGTTTAATGCCAATACCTTATCTCAACTCCTCAAAGGTAGAAACCAAGACAATTTCCCCCCGATTGAACTCCTGGTTCTCAGTGCTTGCCAAACCGCAAATGGTGATCAACGAGCGGCGTTAGGATTAGCAGGATTAGCTGTGCGATCGGGAACCCGCAGTACTATTGGCACATTATGGTCTGTTAAAGATCAATCGACGGCTCAGGCGATGATTCAACTGTATAACAATTTAACTCAACCTGATATTAATCGCGCTGAAGCCTTGCGACAAGCTCAGTTATTTCTACTCCGGCAAAATCAATACCAGCATCCCTACTACTGGGCACCCTTTATTTTAGTTGGCAATTGGTTATAAGTCATTTGTCATTTGTCATTTGTGATAATTGAACGGTCAGGTCGGGGCGGGTTTAGTTATATCAGGGTGAAAACGAAACGTTAGTGGTAAAACCCGCCCCTACACAATCTCCCTCATCTTCCCCATCTTCCTCATCTTCCCCATCTCCCCCAGCTCCGCCAGTCCCTCTGTCTTCTGCCTTTTGGTGGATGCTATTTTGGCTAAATGTTATAATACAAGTTTTAGACAACTCCACAAATAGGGTAACAGCAATTTCGGAATCTATTGCCGAAAAAAACAATTAAATCTTCAGGTGGATAGACCGTCACTTAAACGAGTCTATCTCTAGAGTAACTGTATTAATTTTAGACCACTGTATCAATTTTAGACCCATGAAACCCTTTCATTTTTTCAGTGTAAAGTGGCTTAGTTGGCGTTTCGCTTTAATTCTATTGTCCATCACCCTATCTTTAGAATTGGCGATTGTTCCTAGTCTGGTTGCCCACACTCAAGCTGTGGAAGATCTAAATAATAATGAACCTTTTACACCTCCTGGAGATGACAGTCCAGATGATGATACAAAAGGAGCAGGAACTCGTGATGGCGGTCATTGTACAAACGATAATGCCACGGCAGATGAACCCGGATTTTCGGTTCTAGCGCCAGTTGAAAATAAAACGATCGCGCAACGTCCTACCTTCTCACTGTACATCCCGGAAACGGCAGCACAGAAGGTGTTTTTTAGTTTAAAGAATGCTGAGAACGAAGAAGAGTATGATTACCAAACCATCATCACTTTACCAACAACAGCAATAGGGAATGAGTTTAGCTTCCCTTTACCCGAAGATGCGCCTGATCTAAAGACAAATACGCCATATCAATGGTCGATCAGCTTAATTTGTCAACAGTCTCTTGATCCTAATGACCCGACTTTACATGGCATAATTGAGCGCGTTGAATCTCAACAAATTACTGTAAATTAAGAGTATTTGTCATTGGTCATTTGTTGTTGAGACGGGGCGGGTTTAGTTAAGTTATCGGTTTGTAGTAAAATGTTAGCTGTAAAACCCGCCCCTACACGCCTATTACCCCTATTCCCTATTCGGGAGACATTTTTCAATCAAGGCGTGATTGCTTTCGCGTTCTGACTTTTTCAGATATTCTAGAGCAATCCGTACAGCCGCCGGAGATGTGGAGTAGTCTTGGGCGAGTAACTCCAGAATGCGACGGAGTTGGAGTTTTTCGATTTGCTTGCTGGTAAACCAAGACAGTGCGATCGCGGATAGAATTAATCCTAGGATTGGTGGAATCACAGGTATCCACCACCCCTGTAAGAAGGCGTTATAGGCGATGGCGACTAATACTAAACCTGCGATCGCAATTCCCAACGCCACCCGCTGAGGAGACTGTAACCGCCAACTTAATACTGTACCGATTAAAGACCACACCAAAACCCACAACCCCTCTTGGAATTCACTCCATGTCAGGATTAGGGGACGATTATCGAGGGCTGCACTTAAAATCTGGCTGGTTAAATTAGCATGAACCACTACACCCGCCATCCCTTGTGGTGTGCGAGACAAACTCCCACTGTAAGGGGTATAGAAAAAATCCTTCAGGCTAGTTGCGATCGCGCCAATTAAAATAACCCGTCCGGTAAACCCATTATCACGCTTTAAGTCTACGGGAATCCGATTTTCTAGTAAATCGGTAAGCGAGATGGTGTAAAAATCCTCTAACCTGCCACGATAGTTTAATAGGATCTGATAACCCCCAGTATTCACCCGCACATAGCCGCCATCATTTTTATCCAACGGTGAAAAAATTGCCTGACCCAATTGCCAATGATGCTGTGCTTGAGTTTGAGGTGTAATTCCTTGGGTTTCTAGATAGTGCAATGCTAGTTTTAAGCTGAAACTCAGGTGAAGTTTATCGCCGCGTTTAACAGATATTAACCCTCGGCGGACTTTGCCATCTGCATCCAATACCATATCCACAAAACCGATTTGCCCCGACTGGTTTAACGTGGGAGGGGGATTCACGGAATTACCAACAACTTTTTCGGCACCAATCAGATTAGGAGTAGACTGAAATAGCTCAACTAATTCTTGATGTCCAGGTTCGACAGGTAAATCTCGATACACATCTAAACCAATCACACGCGGATTGTCTGCATTTAATCGAGTAATTGCCTCTGCTAACACCGCATCGGGGAGGGGCCACTGTCCAACTTGAGTGATATCGTTTTCATCAATGGTGACAATTACAATCCGTGGATCAGGGGGTTCTAAGGGGCGAACTTGGAAAAACTGATCCAACACATCCCATTCCAAACCTTGCAACAATCCGGTTAAACGTAACAGAATTACCAGAGTAGTTGTGCTAAGGCTGATCACGCCAATCCATCCGCGCCACAGTCGATGTCTGATTGGTTCGGTTTTAGCTTTCTTGGTCGCCGATGACAGCAGAGAATTGGCTTTTTCAATCGCTTTGAGGGCGTTCTGAATGTCCCGTCGATTTAATTCTTGACTCGCGGCTAAAAACTGATAATCTAGATCACTCAAACTTTTATTCTGCGACCAGGTTAATGCCTCTCTTAACGCTTCTCCTTGTAGTAGGTGGGCTTGCTTCTGTTTTCTGGAGGTAATCCAGGCGTTGAAAGCCTCAGTATAAGGACGCAGGGAAACTAATTTTTTCGTTACCCAGACTTGATTAAATACTTCTTGATAAATTCTATTTTTTACCTGTAATATCCCCTTATTTTTAACCAACAAACCCGACAATAAAAGTTCAGTTACTTCTCGCGAGTCATCCGCCTCAATCTCTACGCCTTGTAACACCTGCTGATAAATGCCCAGCATTCTACCCGTCCGTTGACCATTGCCTTGAATGCGATTCTGAATCGTTCTCAAATGTTCCGGATCATCCTGAGACGCCCAGTTATTAATGATGCGCGATCGCACCAGGTTTTCTACCCACATATATTCTTGATTTGGCGGGATGATCAGGCTTTCCGGTTCTGTGTTTTCTGCCGCTTTCCAGACTAAATTACACAGCTTTTGGGTAAGAAATGGCTGACCCGATGTCCACGCTAAAATTGATTGAACAATTGTCTCCGGATTATCAACGTTTCCCGCTAAGCCTTGAATCAGGGGTTGCACTTCTTCCAGTTTAAACCCCTGCAGTTCTATGGCTTGACCAATATTAAATGAAGTCCGGCTGCGATCGCGAATTAAGTCTGAGGGTGCAGCGACACCAAAGAAGGCAAAGACAATCCGATTATAGTCAGGATTAATAGCGCGTTGATTATAGCAAAAGCGAATTAAAGCCCAAAAATCATCAATGGGGAAATTAATACTCAGGATTCGATCAATTTCATCCATAAAAATGACCAATCGTTCACTGGAAAATTGACCGAGCAAAGCCTCTTCAATAAACTGACTGCATCGTTGCAAAAATGAGAGATCGTCTCGCTCTTTCCACCAGGTTTTTAAATGAATTTTTTCCCGCAGATTGAACGCCAACCATAACTGCGTGACAACGCCTTTATACCACTGCACAGGGGTTGTATATTCGCCACCAATTGTGGTCATATCCAGAACTCCACAGCGGAATCCTTCAGCTTCCAGGCGATACTTTGTTCTGACAAGGAGAGAGGATTTGCCCATTTGTCGAGGGCTAAGGACATGACAAAATTCACCTGCTTTCACCGCCTGATAAAGTTGGGCGTCTGCTTGTCGCACCACATAGGTAGGATCATCATGTCTGAGACTACCGCCAACTTGGTAATTTGTCATTTGTCATTTGTCATTCGTCATTTGTCATTTGTCATTCGTCATTCGTCATTCGTCATTCGTCATTTGTTATTCATCAATAAAAAGTTATAGTTATATTGTCGGTGCGGATGTAGGGGCGGATGTAGGGGCGGATGTAGGGGCGGATGTAGGGGCGGGTTTAGGGAATAAATTCAGCTATTCACCAATAACGGAAAAACAAAACCCGCCCTTCTTCAACTAGATGGTTACCAATAACGGAAAAACAAAACCCGCCCTTCTTCAACCTAGATGGTTACCAATAACGGAAAAACAAAACCCGCCCTTATTAATAGTTCAGGATAACTCCTCGAATATAAAAATTAAAATAGGTAAAAAATCATAAAAGTTGAGGATCTTTGTAAACTTTATTCAAAAAGCATCAATGAGACATTTTGTCAATTCCTAAAAATTGGTTAGTTAACTAGAACCTGGAGTAAGAAAGTTAGTAGAAATCAATCCAACTATATTAATTTTTGTAAATATACTTCAAACCCTTACATAAGACATAAGACAATCCCCACGATTAACTGTAAATTTTCCCACCTACTTATCGGTTCATTGTGGCATAAAGACCATTGCCTTGTCGGGTGAGCCAACCAACTCCGCAAGAGTAGATTTACAGATGTATAGATGCTGCCAACTCTGTCCGCTTGCCTCACAATAGGAATAGTATAGCAGCAATCACAACAGGGACTCTACTATGACTAGGGGTGCATGGATAAAGCAACGGTGGGAGCAATGGCGCTCACATCGGCTACCTCAAAAACCTCGACTTTCCTATCTAGGCGCATTTATTTTAACACTATTCAGTTGCCTAGTCGTCTACACGGTATCTGGTTCAGCTCAATCTCCAGTCGCGCCAGTTTCATCGTCACTGATAGAAATCACTCAGGGATGGCAATATCATTGGGGAGATTTTTCTCAACAACAACCTAGGGTTTCAGAAGGGACGCAGAATCAGATATTGTCTGAACAATGGCAATCATTTCAGTTTCCCGGAAAAATCCGCAAACCAAGCCATAAAAATGTCCAGATTCTGTGGTTGCGTGTACCCTTACCCGCTGGAGAATGGCACTCCCCGACTCTCTATTTTGGCGCTGTTCCTTATATATTAGACGTATATTTAGGAGAGCAACATCTCTATAATCAATGGTCACTCAATGCTGCCAATCAAGCCACACTAACAGACTATCAATTGCCACTCGTTCAACTTGAGCCAGGATTTCAGCATCAAACTCTCTTGTTTCGGGTGTATGTTGGAGAAAATGCTTCAATTTATATCGGATTGTTTGATCGCGTTGTCTTGGGTAATCACAATACTGTAATTAAACGTTTCTTTCAACAACAAAGCCATACATTACTCGGCATTCTATTTTTTGCATTAGGATTAATCATTCTGGGATTGTCTTTAAGCCGCCCCGAAAAAAAATCATACTTTCACTTTGGTATTTTAACAACGATGATCGGGATATATACCCTATCGCGGTCTTTTTTTATCCCTGTCTTTATTGATCATCTAGAAGCCTTACGGTTCTGGGAATATACATCATTCTATCTGATTCCTGTAAGTGGTTGTCTTTTCTTTCAAGAAATGTTTAAGATGAGATGCCAGTCTATTATTCGCCATCTCTGGAAAATTCATCTAGCTTATGCGGTAGCCGCGTTAACATTAGTCACCACTCACACCTTTTCTTGGAGTCAAACCGTCACTTTGGCTCAATTCTTGTTTTTAGCTAGTGCGATAATTATTTTAACTAAGTCGGTGCAAATTTCTCTGGCGGGTAACGTTGAAGCCAAACTCTTTACATTAGGCTTTGGTCTGCTTACTCTATCTGCCATGAATGATATTTTGATTTATCGCCTAGAGTGGGTAAATTGGTATCAAAAACTTTATCCTTGGGGAACATTACTTTTTATTCTTACCTTGGGCGTTATGTTAGAGCGTCAATTCATCCAAGCGCGTAACCTGCTGCAAAACTATGCCATAGAATTAGAAACTAAAAATACTGCATTACAGCGACTCGATCAGCTTAAGGATGAATTTTTAGCGAACACGTCTCATGAACTCAAAACTCCCTTGAATGGAATCATTGGCATTGCCGAATCATTGATGGATGGAGTAACAGGAAACCTATCGGATGCGACTCGGTTTAACTTGTCGCTCATTGTTTCCAGTGGCAGACGATTGCACCAGTTGGTTAATGATTTACTCGATTTCTCGCAACTCAAACACCATAACCTGCAACTGAATATTAAACCCGTCGGAATTCGAGAAGTTACCCATGTGGTTTTAACCATTTCTCAACCGCTGGTGGGTAAGAAACCGATCGAGTTAATCAATGGCATTAATCCGGATATTCCCCCGGTTGATGCTGATGAAAATCGTGTCCAGCAGATTTTGTACAACTTAGTCAGCAATGCAATTAAGTTTACGGAACAGGGAACAATTGAAGTTTCAGCAACGCCAGTCAATGATAGGCTGGAAATCCATGTAGTTGACACTGGAATTGGCATTTCACCGGACAAAATTAATCGCATTTTTGAATCCTTTGAACAAGCCGATGGTTCCATTACTCGCCACTATGGAGGAACGGGATTAGGTTTAGCAATTACCAAACAACTGGTTGAACTTCACGGTGGTATAATTAAGGTTGACTCTACGCCAGGAGTGGGGTCACGCTTTACATTTACACTACCTTTATCTCAGGGTAAGGTTGATTATCAATCCTCCATCGAAGTCTCTAAGGTGCAAGATTATACACCGCGAACTGTTAGCCCCGATCGCATTCTCATCGCTCAAGAGGCGGCTGTCACGCCAGAGGGAACCTTCCACATTTTAATTGTGGATGATGAACCCACGAATCTTCAGGTCATTGTTAATCATCTGTCGTTGCAAAATTATGCGATTACCCAAGCCTCTAGTGCCTTGGAAGCGTTAGAGTTGATTCGCTTAGGGTTCAAACCGGATCTGATTTTGCTCGATATAATGATGCCGCAGATGACGGGGTATGAACTGTGTAAAAAACTGCGGGAACAATTTCTCCCCAATGAACTACCGATTGTCTTGTTAACGGCGAAAAACCAGATTTCTGATTTAGTGGAGGGATTTGCAGTTGGCGCGAATGATTATTTAACCAAGCCTGTGTTAAAGAATGAACTTTTA
This sequence comes from Coleofasciculus chthonoplastes PCC 7420, assembly GCF_000155555.1. Classification (GTDB taxonomy): domain Bacteria; phylum Cyanobacteriota; class Cyanobacteriia; order Cyanobacteriales; family Coleofasciculaceae; genus Coleofasciculus; species Coleofasciculus chthonoplastes_A. The sequence continues at coordinate 197,268 of NZ_DS989849.1, read as the reverse complement.
GCCCGGATTAAAACCCATCTCCGCTTAGCTAAAATCAATGCCGCTTACGGAAGGTTTGTCCCTTATGAATTTCTGCAATTTTTGGAACGAGAAAGTATTGTGGATGTGCAATTAGGGGATCAGGTGCAAAAAGAAATGTCTATTTTATTTGCCGATATTCGTTCATTTACCAGTTTGTCGGAACAATTATCACCGAAAGCAAATTTTGACTTTCTGAATTCGTATTTAGGTCGTGTGAGTCCCGTAATTCGCAATTATCGTGGATTTATTGATAAATATATTGGTGATGCGGTAATGGCATTATTTCCCCAGATGGCTGATGATGCAGTACAAGCGGCAATTGAGATGCAAAAGCAAGTCAGTTTGTATAATGCTCACCGTCAAACCTGTGGGTATGAACCGATTGCAATTGGGATTGGTTTGCATACAGGGAGTTTAATGTTGGGAACGGTGGGAGAGTCTCAGCGAATGGATACAACAGTGATTTCGGATGCGGTGAATTTAGCCTCGCGTTTGGAGGGATTAACTAAGGTTTTTGGGGTGGAGATTTTAATTAGCGAAGAAACGTTAAATGGGTTGACAAATGCTCACCATTATAGTTATCGTTTCTTAGGTCGAGTGACGGTGAAAGGAAAACTCCAACCGATCGCGATCTTTGAGGTGTTTGATGGTAACCCGCCGCCACTGATTAAACTAAAGCGACAAACTCGGACGGAGTTTGAACGGGGTGTGCATCTGTATGTAGAGAAAGAGTATACCAAAGCGCAGCAGGTTTTCACTCAACTGTGGCAATGGGACGATCGCGATCGCGTGGTTCAATTTTACCAGCAGCGTTGTCAGCAAGCCGCGCGATCTGGAGTCTCGGAGGTGGATATTATTATTCGGTAGTGATTGTCGGGATTGTCGGGATGATCGCGGTTGTAGGGGCGAGTCGCTGCTCAAATATGGTGGTGTGAGAATTAACCTATCTCGACTCGCCCCTTTACAGATACCTGGCGGGGGGCGACCCAATAGAATTAATAGGTGGCGGTGTGAATTGTGTGCAGGGGGTCGCCCCTACAGTGTTTATCTGGTTTTGATCTGGGGTCAATTATCTTTTCATCCTTTGCCCATTTAGAACTAACGCCTCTCTCTGTGAAATCAGTGTTACGATCCCCAACTTGTTTTTGGACAGCCCAAGGCAACTTCTGGCGATTTGCGGTGTTCAATTGCCTAGGGCAGAAAATATCATTGAAGTATACAGCATCACATCTCAAGAGCTGGAGAGTTTTGCTTCATCAAAACATGCGGGGGTGAATCTATGAAACGCTCTATCAGTCAAAAAGCCACAATTAATGTTTGTTCCACCATACACTGTCCCTTTTTCGAGAGTCAATGTTCTGTCTCTGAAAGTTGTCCCAAGTATTATGAATCCTATCACTGTCATCTAGCCAGTGTCTTTGCCTTTCATTCGGATGGACATTGGTTGTTTACCGCCAATCAACATGAACTGCGCCATATCCAACAGGTTAACGATAGCTGGATTACTCACCATCATTCTATATTAGGGCTACCAGAGGATAGGCAAGACAGTACACCAACACAAACTCATCTACCTTCTCTCCAATGCGACTATCCGCATATCGAGAATGATGCATTCCAAAATTCGCCGGAAATGACTCAGAATGTCTCTCCAATCAGTATTAGTCTGCTGGATTCTATTGAATTTGAGGAGTATTGAATGTGAACGATTGACGCTTACTCGTCAGGAAAGTATAGGGTGTTGAAGCCCTGACTGCAAGCTAGTTAGAGATATTCAGCATCATCGTGCGATCGCAAGCTTGTCATAGCGTTGTGACAAGCCTGTCACAGATAGGGATTATGCTGATATAGAGGAGTTGAGATTCCTTTCGTTGACATCCTCACCGACCTAAAAGGACGGTGATTCCTACCAATCAAACAGGTTTAACTGAATGTATTTTCGGTGGGTTGACGGCTCAACGCACACTGCCTCAGATGAGGTCTTACACGCACTCCCCGTCCGTTTAGAGTCGTGGGTCTGCCCGACCCCGACTTGTTCTATGTTGACCGAGGCGTTATCATCCCGGTCGTGTTCAGCACCGCAATTAATGCACAGGATAGACCGCACTGACAGGTCTATTTTGCCCCATCGGTAGCCGCAATCTGAGCAAACCTGACTGGTAGGCTCCCATCGGCTGATGACCCGAAAATCCCGGTTGTGCTTGTTGGCTTTGCCCTCGCACAATGACCGGAATTCATACCATCCAGCTTGAGATATTGCCCGTGATAATTTGCGGTTTTTGAGCATACCGCTAACATTCAAATCCTCCAAGGCAATCACTTGGTTATCGTTAACTACCTTGGTGGATAACTTGTGCAGAAAGTCTTTACGCTTATCCCGGATTTGGGCATTGAGCTTGGCAACTTTAACCCGCATCCGCTCTCGCCGCTTGCTACCCCGTTCGCGTTTGGCTAGCCGCCGCTGGCAACGCTTTAGTTTGCGGTAGAGGCGGGAATAATCCGGGCTATCAATTTTTTCCCCGTTGCTGCAACTCGCAAAGGTCTTTAGCCCCAAATCAACCCCTATGGATGGGTTCAAGGGCTGCTTGATCTCTGGTTCCACCTCAACCACGAAACTGAGAAAGTACCGACCGGCGCAATCTTTAATCACCGTTACAGAACTAGGAACCGATGGCAAGGGACGTGACCACTTGACCTTTAGATTGCCAGTCTTGGCTAGGTAGACCTTGGACGCCTTAACCCTGAATCCACCCCTAGTAAACCGCGCCGTCTGACGGTTAACTCGCCGCTTAAATCGTGGCGGGTTTACCTTTTTCCCTTTGCGCTTACCTGACCGGGACTGGAAAAAGTTTTTAAATGCTACTCCTAAGTCAGCAACTGATTGCTGTAGAGGAATAGCTGATACTTGCCCTAACCACTCCCTAGCCTCAGTTTTCTTAGCCTGAGTGATGCACAGCTTTTGGAGTTCACTGCTGCCAGGTAGCTTACCCGATTGCTTGCACAAGAAAAGAGCATCATTCCAGACTACCCGCACGCACCCAAATAGCCGCGCCAATGATTGACGCTGACCAGGGGTGGGATAGATTCTGAATTGATATCGGCAATTCATACTAATACGGTAGCGTATTTATCTTAAAAGTACCCCTAAAAGGGGGAGGCTTTAGACCCTATTTTTCGGTAATGAACGACACCGCCTTCTAAGTCACCTTGGGAGGCATTCCTATAGCTATCAGATTACTTGATTATTCATAAAAGTCCCCCACAAGTGCAAGGGACTTTTGACTATCCAATTTCCCAGTAACTGATTACAGTTTCGTTCCACAAACTGGACAGAAATGATTTGTGGTTGGATTCTGAGTCCCACAGTTACTGCAATCAACCACCTCCGCCACCTGTTCTTGCTGACGGCGTTCTGGCAATCCGATCATTTGGGCATTACTCTTACCCGGTGCAACCATCGGATAACAATTCTCATTCTTGGTGACGCGGACATCCAACAACACCGGACCATCATAAGCCAACATTTGCGCGATCGCATCCTGAAGTTCGTCCCGATCTTTCACCACCATGCCCTTAACTCCATAAGCTTGGCACAGAATCACAAAATCCGGCATTCCTATTTCCATATTCGAGGAGGAATACCGCTGTCCAAAAAACGCCTCTTGCCACTGGCGCACCATTCCTTGCCAGCCATTGTTAATAATCACAGTCTTGACACTAATGCCATACTGTGCTAATGTCCCTAGCTCCTGAATATTCATTTGTACCGAAGCATCACCCGCCACACAAACCACTTGCTGATCCGGGAGAGCAACCTTAACACCCATAGCCGCAGGAACTCCGTACCCCATTGTGCCTAAACCAGCACTGGAAATCCAACGGCGCGGTCCCGTCTTCAGAAATTGCGCTGCCCACATCTGATGCTGACCCACATCCGTGGTGTAGTAAGCATCTGGGGCTTGCCGATCCAACTCCACAATCACCTCTTGCGGCGAAATCGTATCGGGATACTGGGGCGCTTCTAAGGGATACTCTTGACGCCAACGCTGAATCCGCTTCAGCCATACCTGAGTCTGGTTCGGATCAGCCAGAATGTCCTGTTCCTCATAGCGCCGTAATAACTTAGCCAGCACCTGCTGCACATCACCAACAATTGGCACTTGGGGGGCGCGGTTTTTGCCCACTTCCGCCGGGTCAATATCGATATGAATCACCTTAGCATGGCAAGCAAACTGATCCAGCTTCCCAGTAACGCGATCGTCAAACCGCGCACCTACAGCAATCAGTAAATCACATTCACTCACGGCAAAATTAGCATAAGCCGTGCCATGCATTCCCAACATTCCCACCGACAACGGATGAGATTCATCAAACGCCCCTTTCCCCATCAGCGTTGTCGTGACTGGAATTTGGAACGTTTCTGCCAATTGCTTGACTTGCTTATGGGCATTCGCTGTAATCGCACCGCCGCCGACATACAGTAACGGTTGCTGCGACTGATGGATCAGATGCAACGCCTGATTAATTTGCCGGGGATTTCCCTTAACCGTAGGACGATACCCCGTCAGCTTAACCATACCCGGATCGACAGGGGTGTAGTCAAATTCTTCTAGTCCCACATCCTTGGGAATATCAATTAACACTGGACCCGGACGACCAGTATTGGCAATGTGGAATGCTTCAGCCACAATCCACGCCATATCACGGGGGTCACGCACCACATAAGAATGTTTGACAATCGGCAGGGTAATGCCAAAAATATCCGTTTCTTGGAACGCATCCGAACCAATCGCCGCCCGTGTCACCTGTCCGGTAACCACCACCAAGGGAATCGAATCCATGTGGGCGGTAGCAATCCCGGTCACTAAGTTTGTCGCCCCAGGACCCGATGTCGCAAAACAGACACCCACTTTCCCTGTCGCCCGGGCATATCCATCCGCCGCATGAGCTGCACCCTGTTCATGGCGAACCAAGAAATGCTGTATTTCTCCGCGTTCTTCCCACTGATACAGTTCATCATAGATCGGCAGGATTGCACCACCGGGATAGCCAAAAATATGGTTAACTCCATGACGCTTCAGACTATCCATCAGGGCGTAAGCACCCGTGCGACGGGTAACGGTTTTTTGTTTGACTTCTTTTTTAGAGATACTTTGGTAACGCACCAGATACCCTCACTAAATGATTAACGGTTTTTCTAAGAGTTTTGTATATCCTGACAATAGGTTCACCAGACCTATGGTAGATCTTTAAATGAGCAAATAATTTATGAGTTTAAAACAAATCTGAGATCACTGTCTAGTGGTCATTCGTCATTCGTCTTATGTCTTATGTCATTCGTCCTTGGCTTCCCCAGCTCCCCCTGCTCCCAGACGTGCCATGGCACGTCTCTACACAGCTCCCCCTACTAATGGCTCGATTCAATCCCCCGCTGCTGTAACTGCTGCATGAAAAATTCCTCTAACGAGGAACGCGCTAGGGTAATCTCGATTAATTGCGCTCCCATCACGCGCAGACTGGCTATAAATTCTTGGGGTTCGCCTTTGAGTTCACCGTACCAGCTATCTTCCTCGAATGCCAGTTCTTTACCCAGCGTTGAAGAATGTCGATGTTACCACCTTTCCCACGAACTTGGTAATGAGTCGCTACACCCAACAGTTCATCCAGTGTGCCAACACAAATTAACTCTCCCTGTGCCAGAATCGCAATGCGATCGCATATCTTCTCCACATCCGATAAAACATGGCTATTGAAGAAAATGGTTTTCCCTTGCTCCTTGAGTGAGAGAATAATTTCTCGGATCTGATAGCGTCCCATGGGATCGAGTCCCGACATCGGCTCATCCAGAAACACGACATCGGGGTCATTAATCAGGGCTTGTGCCATACCGATGCGCTGAAGCATCCCCTTAGAATACTGTCGCAACTGCTTCTTTTTTGCCGCCGACTTCGATAATCCAACTAATTCCAGCAATTGAGGAATGCGTTGGCGTTGACGACTTTTAGGGATTTGAAACAACCCAGCGGTCAGTTGCAAGAATTCCCAACCTGTCAGATAGTCATAGAAATAGGGATTTTCTGGTAAATACCCGATTCGCTGCTTTACTCCGCGATCGCCAATGGGTTTTCCCATCAGCCAACCCCGTCCAGAGGTAGGACGGACAATCCCCAGTAAAATTTTCAACAGCGTCGTTTTACCTGCTCCATTCGGACCCAGCAAGCCAAATGTCTCTCCCGGAGCAACGGAAAGAGAGCAATTTGTCAGTGATTCAATTTTTTGATTCAGCCAAAAGCCAGTGCGATAGACTTTCCTTAGCTCAGAAGTCGCGACAACTGGACTCTGGTCAAGGGTAGTCAATGCCCCTGGCAAATCAGCAGTTGAATCCATTCCCTGTTAATTGAATTTCATAATTGACAGTTCTATCGTTACAACTGTATCAGGATATTGCTGTTTCTGGTACAGGGCGTAAGCATGAATTGAATGTTTTCTTCCCCAACTTCCCCAACTTCCCCAGCTTCCCCATCTCCCCCATCTCTCTCCCGCGCCCTTATCGACGCATTGCCGTGGACTGACTTTGAGAATGTTGGGCAACTTGCTGGGCAACTTTAGGATCATACAGTCGTAAATAATTCCAATAGTTACCAAACACCTGCTTCACATAATCTCTGGTTTCATCAAAGGGAATGGATTCAACAAACTCATCTGGATCACCAGCACTGTCTTGTTGCAGCCATTTTGACAAATTCCCTTGACCCGCGTTGTAACTGGCGATCGCGAGTAAGGAGTTGTCGTTATAAGACTGGTGAACTTCTCGCAGAAACCAGGTTCCCAGTTTGATGTTATCGTCTGGATTTTCTAGAGAATAATTCTCCATATCAATATTTTCTGCTGCCCACTCCCCCGTACTGGGCATCATTTGCATTAAACCGACAGCACCAGCGCCCGACCGAATATCGGGTTCAAAGCGAGATTCTTGGCGAATCAGAGCAGTTACCAATAGAGGATTGAGTTCACGCTTTTGGGAATAGGTGGCGATCTTGTCTGAGAAAGGAAAGGGATAGAGCGCTTGCCAGTAGGTGAATTTTTCCCGTAAGTCTTGGTACTGCGCTTGTTCTTTGGGGGTCTCCCGATTTTCTAAGCTGGCAATGGTAGAAATGCCGCTCAAGTAATCTCCGATTGCCAACTGCACCAAGCCATCGGTAAACTGTTCAGCGACGGTGGGTTCGAGGCGATTTTGGAATTCGGCTTTCCAAAGTATCCAAGCATCTTCGTCTTGACCCAGTAAATAAAGTTCTTTGAGGGCGGCTGAACCCATAGGTAACAGGGGTCGGGTTTTCGGCAGAACCAGTTTCGGATCAAGTTGACGAACGGTTTTAAAGTCGCCCACATCCCAACCCAGCTGCACGGCAGAGCGCCACGCATAGTAAGACTGGGGGTGGTTGGTAATCACCTGCTCAAATGCGGCTTGGGCATCCTGTCGGTGTCCCAATTCCCTTGCCCATTTGCCTACCCAAAATCCCGCCTGACGTGCCAGGAAACGATGGGGATTTTCGGTGGTAATCGGTTTTGCCCATTCCCATGCTGCCTCGACATTGCCGGATTCAGCGTGCGATCGCGCCACTTGCCAACGGTAGGCGGCGGCGGCGTCAGACTCACCATACTCATCAATCAATTGTTTTCGGGCTTCCTCGGCGGCTTGATAACTCCCTAGGCGTTCCAAGGTTTCCGCTTTGACCAAAAGGGCTTCCCCGGCGCGTTCCGGGAAGCGTTCAACAACTTCGTCTAGATAGGGAACTGCCTCAATATCCGGTTGCAGTTGCGCCAGTTCAACCAGGGCGGCGGGTGTTTCCTCGGCGTCGGGAAAATCACTCACCATCTGTTTGTATGCCCGTTTAGCGTCCGCGTACTGCTGGGCAAATTTCAGGGCTCTTGCCACTAAATAGGCATTATTGGATGTTTCGGGAGCTTTGGCATAAGCGGCGCTGGCTTGACCATATTTCCGATCTCGCCAGTAACCCACCGCGATCATTTGCCAATCCTCTGGTTTAATTAGAGGTTGATTATCGGAGTCAACTACCCTACCATAGTTTCCCACCAATTGGTCTAAGATCGGTGTCACATCTGGAGTAACCTCTGGGGTATCAAAGGCATATCGAGCCAACAGCAGCATCAACTCAGGCTGATCGGGATTCTCTTGGAGGCGTTCTCCGGCTAACTCCAGAATCAACGGATGAGATGGATAGTTAGCGACGGCTTTCTCCCAGTATTTGGGATCGTCAACAGGCGGTTCATACATCTGCTGAATTTTCTCTTGCCAACTCGGATTGGCGGACAATGAGTTGATCTCCTCTTCCTGATACTGAGACTCCTTAGAGAAAAGAGCATGAAGCGCATAAGCCGCAACTGGCTGATCCGCGTAACGTTGCAGCAGGTTTTGCCATTCCGTTAGGGCTTTGGTTTTTTCACCAATCTGTTCGTAAGCTTGGGCGCGTTTAACTGCGATATAGCCACCGAGGACAGGATAGTCCAACTCCAATCCCTCTAACCAAGGCAGCGCCTCCTTGCCCTTGTCTTGTGCAATTAAATCCGCTGCCAAAAGATAACGCGCCCGAGACTTATCAATGGAATTTTTTCCTTGGGCGATCGCCTCAAGTTTAGCTTTTCGCTGGTTCGCTGGTAAAGACGCGAGTCGCAAAACCGCCGTGTCGCTCTGTTTTTCTGGGTTAAAGGAATTATGCTGCACAAATGGCAGCCGGATGGTCAATTGACCCAGCCCCCTGGTATACTTTCCCCCGATCAACGTTCCTCCCCAAATTAGACCTGCGAGTCCGACTCCAGCGACTAGAGCGATTTGTCGTCTTCGTTGTCTACGCCTTGAACGGCTGTGGGGGGCGAAAATCTCGCGTCTTTTATTCATAGAACCTCCTGGTGACGCACATCTATCTTAGATCCGGTTAAACTCATCCCCCGCCAAATTAGGGGGATTTCCGATTCAGGATTCATGGCTAATCCACAATTAACGATGATTCTGAACTCGGCGGTAAGTGGTTTTCCCTCCCTCTAAAAGAAGGTGGGCTTCCCGCCGCTTTTGGTAAAGATCGGCAGAACACGATGGCATTGCCCAGTTTGATTGTACGTTTATCTCTGGTTAAGGTGGGAAAGTTTCCCGAACCGTTTCTGGATAGGGGTTAGCGTTTCGGTCGTTTTTTCAGACCCAATCGTCGAACGATATACTGACGCTGCACCCGATCAAATTTGGTTTTCCTTGTGATCTTCCATTCTTCAATATAAGCGCCCACCAGACAAGCCCCAATTAGATCGGCACTATCTAAATTGGTGTTTTTTAGAGTCGCCCCCTTTAGGTTAGCCGACTGCAAATTGGCGTGGCTAAGATCGCTATTGATGAAACTCGCCGCGACTAAATTAGCCCCCCGCAGATTCGTTTCCGGTAAGCGAAGATTGTCAAAGTTTTCCTCTTGTCCTTCACCCGTAACCACTAATTGCCGAATTTTGGGGTGATCCAAATAGGTTGTTCCCACACGGGACAGTTCAAGTTTTTTGGCTTGAAACCAGCAAGTGCGCGTCACCTTGGCTTGTCTAAAATTGGTGCTTTTGAGCAGGGCTTGGGTGAAATCCGCGTCCGTTAAATCGGCACCCTGAAAATTTGTTCCCCCAATCGCAGCAAAGGCAACCGCAACCCGACGAATGAAGGCGTAGTTTTTATCCCCGATTAAGGCTCGCCAGCTTACATAAGCAGAAAGTCCAGCCACACCCACCGCCACAATCACCGCCACTGTTGCGGCACTGGTTGCTGCTGCCACGGATGCCCCAGCCGTAACCACAACCACAGAACCGGCAGCGGCGACGACACCAGCTCCGGCAGCGACGATGGCGACAGCACTAGCAGCGGCTACAGCACCAGCGGCGGCTCCGGCTGCCACGACTGCCATGGCAATAGCTGCCGCGACGGCTCCAGCACTGGCAGCTACTAAAGTTACCGCTACCGCTGTAGCTCCTGTCAGAACTGCCACCATTGCCGCCACCACAATTGCCACAACCCAAACCCCTAACGCCATAATCAGCCCTTGACGGATCGTCAGGCTGACAAAAACGCCCAAAGCGATTAGAATAAACGCACCCGCTAAGATTTCGATCAGGTTCTGACTAATCAGCGCCGCTCCGGTGATCACACCCGCCAAGGCGGAAACAAAACCCGATAGCGTGGATAGAAATAAAGCAACCAGCAATAGAATCATTGCCCAGTGTTGCTGCAATCCAGCTTGGCAATAGCTAAAATTTGCCCCCGTTAGGATAGCATTGCTAAAATCTGCGCCTCGTATGTCAGCGTGGCTAAAATTAGCACCTGCCAAGTCAGTTCTGCCTCGAAACGAGCGACCTTGCAGATTTTGACCGGAGTAGTCCTGAGCCATCATAACCTCCGAGTGGATGGGGCAACCATAAGACAACGGGCGTTGGTGGAATAGAAATTTGCATTCAGCAAGGTTTCGACTTGACCAACTCTTATGCTGTAGAATAAAACATTTAGTGGAACAATTGAACGAGAATAGCGGCGGCTTATGCTTTTAGATTAGCCGTAATATGGTATCACTCACAATGTTTCCTATTCTCTATTTCCTGTTTTCTGTTCCCCGTTTTTCCTAATCAGCAATTTCTGCTCACCAGTCACCATTTATCAATGAATCGTTCAAAAATTGTGGCAATTATTACTGGAGCCATTTCCATACTTCTGGCACTGGCATACCTTCTCTTGGTTCAGCTTTTGGACTTTCGCGGAGAAATGATTCCCGCCCCGGTAAGTCAGTTACCACAGAACGTTCAAGTGATGAATAATTAGGGTCTGCTGAATAAGTCTTGTGGTGAGGAGAGGGAATAGGGAACACCTCGACCCTTCGACAGGCTCAGGGCATCGCTTACCTAACACGCTCGGCAACACGCTCGGTGTGTCATAGGCAATGGGCAATGCTTTCGACCCCTTATTGAGGGAAAGTTTGGCGCTTATGTCGGCGAAAATCCCAGTATGCAAGAGGGTGATCGTGTAAAAACGAAATGACAAATGACAAATGACCTTAATGTTCCCAGTCGTCCTGTTGAGAATCTCTTAAATCTTTCACCTTGGAAGCATCTCTCAGGGGCATAACCACTCGTGCGATCGCGTCCTGAATAAATACTTTCATAAATTCATCCTTACGGTTTAACTGAAATTGCTGCTCCACCACTTCTGTCATTCCCCCATCACCCCAGTCTTGGTCATGACGGAAGTATTCAATAAAACTCTTCCCAGCAATTCGGATTAAATACGCCGCCGTTACCCCTTGAATTGCTTTGCCAACTAAATAGGTAGCGATGTGAAATTGTAGCGCCCTTGATAGAAGTTGCATCGCCCCTTGAACAATTCCCAAACTGGCTAAGGTTTTTCCCAGAGACAGCGCTAATTCTCTCCCCCGTTCCATATTCAAATCACAGCCATAAATTCGACCAATTTCCACCACCATCTGGGCATTAACCGCCGCCGTTGCTAATAAATCGACTACAGGTAACGGCGTAACCGCAATCACCCCAGCGCCAATCCACTGAAACCGTTCCACCACTTTCTCCGCCTGTCGCCGCCGTTGCTGATCAATCAGACGACGGGCATCTTCGCCTAAACGCTGAGACTGGAGTAAAATATTATCCGCAATCAAATCTTGCCCTTCAGCGCGTAGCACCGCCGCCAGACGGCGGATTAAGGGTATGATGTCAGGGTCAGGTTGGAAGTCTTCCCCATTGTCTAATCGTATCGATTGGGGATTGGCGGCAATGGCGACTACATCCGATGCAGCAATAAAGCCGCGTACCTGCTGGCGTAACCGGGCTAGAATCGTTTCTTTGTCGGTTTCTGTATAGAGATCGGTTTTATTCAGCACCAACAGCGATCGCTTACCAATATCCGCGAGACGACGTAAGGGTTCATATTCTGACTGTCGCAAGTCATTATCCACCACAAACAATAATAAATCGGCTTCCGTGGCAAGTTGTCGCGCCAGTTGTTCCCGTTGGGTACCCACCACCCCCGCCTCTAAAATACCGGGTGTATCGGTAATCAAAATCTGCCGTTCTATTCCCTTCAACGTTAGCGTATACGTTTGTCCCTGATCTGTGGTTCCCATCGGTGCGCCCACTTGACCCACCATCTGCCCAATGAGAGCATTAATCAGGGAGGTTTTCCCCGATGAACCCGTACCAAAGATGACAACCAACAGTTCTCCACGGGCTAACGTCGCTTCAATCTCACGCGATCGACTCAACAGGGCTTGCTGGGCTACCTCATCTTGAATGTTCTGCACCTGCTGTCGCACCGCTTTTAGCGTTTCAGAAGCCGCTTCCGTTTTTTCCTGTGGCACTTTTGGCGTCGGGCGACGCTTGCGGGATGAAGATTTGGGGCGGCTGAATGTCCAAACATAATAAACAAACGTGGCAATTAACAGAATAAGTAGGACAATTAGCAATAAAACCAGCAAATTTGCCAGTAGAGGCGAATTCAACGACCAATAGAGTTGATTAATCGAGTCAATCAGCCACAGGATTAGCCCCAGAATAATACTGAGACCAATAATGAGCGTCAGTAGGCGGGGTAGGGGCATAATGGTTTCAGAAGGCTCCAGGGCAGAGGGTATAACCTTAGTGCGTAGTGCTATAACTATAGTTTAGCGATGGGCGGAGAGTATCAATGAGAGCTGGCAGCACGGGTGATAGATCCCACGTTACCGTGTGGTGAGGCAAGAGTAACGAATTATACTTAATGGATAATGCTTATCATTAGAGACACTCTTTACAGCCCAAAAAACGATGAGTTTATTCAACCAAATTCTCGGTGCGATTAATAACCCCTCTCAGGAAGCCAGTTCGGGTCAATTAGCTGGCATCCTCAGTACCGTGCAAAACCTCAGCCAAAGTGCCAATGCTGACCCCTCCACGATTCAATCCGTTTTATCTATCGTTGGCAAATATGCCCGTCCCGCGTTGCAACAAAAGCGAGAAGCGGAAGGAGAACAGGAGACACAATCCTTTATTAACCAATTCAGTGGTACAGGTGCTAACAATCAAGCGGTCAACTTACTCTTTAATACACCACAAATCCAACAGTTAGTCGAGGAAGCCGAACAACGGACAGGACTCAATGCTGCTACCATTCAATCCCTGTTACCCATGTTGGTTCCCTTAGTGCTGAATTTACTCAAAACGGGAACAAATAACCAAAATCCTGAAGGCTCGAATCCAGTGTTGAACTCATTCCTCGATACAGATGGTGACGGCGATGTGGATATTGCTGATGCGATGCAAATGGCGTCTCGTTATTTGAATCCTTAGCTTGTAGGGGGCTTCCGTACATCTGGCGCTATTTTAGGCGAGTCTAGTCTGCACGTTAGACTTAGGATTTGTTATCGGCTGGTTTCTGGCATTAACCCTTAGAGATGAAGCTTTAAAGCCAACTGCAAAAAGTAGAGACGTTGCATGCAACATCTCTACTCTAGTTTTAATTCAGTTGGAATGCCATCAGCCGTTAACGAGTTGCCAATCCAACTTCTGTCGCTGAACGGTACAACATCGAAAGCTGACGGTTTTTGAGGACTCGTTGCTGCTTGCTCATCCGAGAACGAGCTTTATCTTGACTGGAAACTAAAGTGGGTGCTTTTTCTGACGCAACACCATTATTAGCAACAGTCCCCGGTGTTTGATAACGAACGCCGCGATATTGCAGGTTGACTCGTGGTTGTAACACTGGCGGATTTTTCAAATTGCGGAATCGCCAGTCCCAACCCCGGTACTTACCACCAGCCTTTGATTCGACAGTTTCTACCTTAGGGGGATTGTAATCGTATTGGATACCGCGATAAGTAAGTTTCATGGTCTTCGCCTCGTAATGTAACTGTAGTGAGATGAGGCGCGTTCCTTCGGGAGTTGCCCCTACTTCCGTCTCCCTAATCATCCTTCACGGCTAATTGCTAACTGACTGATGTCTAGAGAGATGAACGATTCATTTGTTCTGTATCTATTGTTACGGTTTTTCCAGAAATTGTCAACCTTTTAACAAAACTTTACCTTTTGAGGGTTTTCTGGGGCGATTGTTTAACACCACAATTTCCAGTATCAGACGCTAAGGTGATTAGTATGAGTGATCAAAGTAAAGGGTTCAAGGTTGTTGCCGATAATCGGCAAGCACGCTTCCGCTATGAGATTTTAGAGACTTACGAAGCGGGCATCGAATTAAAAGGGACAGAAGTTAAGTCCATTCGCGAGAGTCGGGTCAATTTGCGAGATGGGTACGCCCTGGTTCGCAATGGTGAGGCTTGGCTGTTGAACGTACATGTCTCGCCGTACCAAAGTAGCAGCCTCTACTTCAATCACGATCCAGTTCGCACCCGTAAACTTTTGCTGCACAAGCAGGAAATCAGCAAACTCGTTGGCAAGGTAGAACAACAGGGGTTAACGCTGGTGCCGTTGAAAATGTATTTGAAGCGAGGCTTAGTGAAAGTGAGTCTGGGTCTGTGTAAGGGTAAAAAATTGCACGACAAGCGTGAAACCATTAAGCGGCGTCAGGATGAGCGGGAAATGGCGCGAGTCGTTCAGCGTTATTAAATACCCATCGGTCAAAATTATCTCTCTGCTTCCCCACAAGGGCGGGTTTAGTTAAGTTATCGGACATCGACAGAACGTTATCGGTAAAACCCGCCCCTACAAAAAGGAAAATATTTCATAGCCTGATAATTTGGTAGGATTACCAGGTCACTCGCCCATCTAACTGCTGGAGTAGATGAGGTCCGATACCTGAAACCCGGTCAAGGTCAGCTAATGACGTGAATGGCTTTTGCGATCGCGCGGTAATAATTCGCTCAGCCAGTTTGGGTCCGATTCCGGGTAGCGTTTCCAGTTCATCCTGGGTGGCGGTGTTGAGGTTGACTATCCCCCTAAAACTTGGGGCGTTCGGATCATTTGCCTGAGTAATTTGGTCACAGGATTGCTGCTGGTTCTGAATCCTTCGCTGCACCGCCACCGGAACCCCCAGTATGGCATTCGTGTAGAGACGTTCAAATTCACGTTCAAAATGGGCAGCGACTAAATGACTATCAATCACTAACAGCGTCTCGTCGTTTTGAGTATTGGCTGATGCTGACCAATTATGAGACCCGGTAATCACTATTTCCCGATCTACCACCCCAAACTTATGATGTAACAGATCGCCTGATGGGAGTTGGGGAACACCGACTGTGGCGATCGGATTTTGCCAAGGACGATTACGGGCTTCATAGCGACATTGATTACTCAGCGCCACACCTAATAAATCCAGTCCTTCGCTGTAGTAGCGATAGGCAAAACTGGGGTCGATTAACGCCTGAACTTGGACGCCCTGTTCATGGACAGTTTGTAACTGATCTGCCAATCGCTGTTCGGAAAAGACAAATAATGCCAGTTCAATGGTTTGGGTGGCACTTTGCAGGATTTGCTCAATGAAACCATTACTGCTTTGACTCCAGGGTTGAGTCGGTGACGTAGGCGAAAACTTGACCGCCAGGGTAGTATCTCCGAGTGTAACCTTTTGTATAGGGCGTTGTGACTTTTTGACGCCAAACCGACTATCGGGTACACCACCGGGTCCATCTCCCCACATCTGGTTAAATTCTTCCGTAAAGGAATTGGCTAATTCCACACTCTCAATTTTAAGGAGATTGTTGGCATTACCCCGACTATCCGGTGCTTGAAAGTCGCCATGAATATCACTGGTAGTAAAGTTAGCGGATGTCACTATAACCGTATATCCATCCACAACAACAAACTTATGGTGCATTAAGCCGCTACCTTGAGAGCCATCAGCAGTATCGTCTAGGATAGGAACGCCAGCATTGCGTAAAATAACTAGAGCATCTCGCTGATTAATTTCAGCAGGGGTCAGCTTGCCATCGTTATTACGGTCAATTAACCGTAAATTCTCTCGAGCGCGATCGCGTTCCCGAGGCGGAAGATTAGCGATATCTTGAGCTGAGACTTCACTCCAAGGGCGGTTGTAGGTATTTTCTACGATAACCCTGACCCTAACCCCTGCTTGATGTCGTTTGACCAAGGCTTGAGCAATTTGCGGCAAGCGTAACTCTTGAACCGCAACATCGACCGTGGATTGAGCCGTCGCGATCGCTTGGGTAATAATCTGCTCTAAATTATCGCCCGGTCGAGTCACTAAGCGATAGGGTTCCTTGTAGGTTGTCGAGGGGGAATGGTTAAAGTAGACCTGAACAAAGGGATCTTGCGGTAAGGGAGGCGGACGGTGAACTTGAACTGGAGGAGGTTGACAAGCGGACAGAGTTAGTACAATAAGCCAGATGATACCTTGATGCCAGTATGATTGTGTCATTGAATCTCGATTAGATTCATTTATTGCTTTGATTATTTTTTATCATCTATGGGGACACAAACCTAGTAGGCTGTCAATGGAAATTGACCGATTGAGGCAAGCCGGAGAAGCTAGGAAAGTATGAGGTACAGGGGACTCTGAGGCATTTGGCTAAAACGGCTGATCCGTGTTTTTCTGATTTAGTTGGAAATAAGGCTCAAGGATTTGTCCCTATTGAACTAACATAAAAATACAATGG
Source organism: Coleofasciculus chthonoplastes PCC 7420 (assembly GCF_000155555.1). GTDB lineage: Bacteria > Cyanobacteriota > Cyanobacteriia > Cyanobacteriales > Coleofasciculaceae > Coleofasciculus > Coleofasciculus chthonoplastes_A. The sequence continues at coordinate 180,604 of NZ_DS989849.1, read as the reverse complement.
ACAACTTAAATAACGTTTTCCACAACCTGAATGGGGGAAATCACTATCAAGAAGACAACATGGTCACGTCTAGGGTTTAAACCCATACCACCGTTCTATGTCGAGACGAAAAAAGACATTTCCGTGCGGTCATAAGGGGTATGGTCAAACCTGCCACCGATGTGAGCAAGAAAACAAGGCACGGGAAGCTAAAAAGCAACAAAAGCAAGAATGGGAGTCTACTTTTGACAACGATCCCATTGATTTAAAGGATTTGCCCACCCATGTCGTGGTCAAAGCCCGTGCGATTATTGCCGGATTGGAAGAACAAAAGAACTACCGAGAGTTTGGCGGTAAGCGACTACGCCACAATCGCTGGATTGTCAGTATCCCGGTTACCCGTAACTACCGGATGATTTGTCATGACTACGGGAGTTTGTTGGTTCCCTACGCTGTCTTGTCCCACGAGGACTACAATGTGGATAAACCCGGCGAGTAGAGGGAGCTGGGGAAGATGAGGGAGATGGGGGAGATGGGGGAGATGGGGGAGATGAAGAAGTTAACTCAAAACTCTACCTTACCTGTTCCCTATTCCCTGACATAAGACAAATGACGAAAGACAAATGACGAAAGACAAATGACACTATAACTATGCAAATCTATCTCGATTACAGCGCCACGACACCCCCCCGCCCAGAAGCGATCGCGGCGATGCAAGGGGTATTGACTCAGCAGTGGGGTAATCCCTCTAGCTTACATGAGTGGGGACAACGGTCTGCCACTGTCGTGGAACAGTCGAGAATGCAAGTGGCTGGCTTAGTTAATGCGCCAGCCGATGGGTTGATTTTTACCTCAGGTGGTACAGAGGCAGATAATTTAGCCATTATGGGGATTGCTCAAAACTACAAGACACCCCAGCATATTGTAATTTCTAGCGTGGAACATTCCGCGATCGCTCAACCGGTGCGTTGGTTGGAAACCTGGGGATGGCAAGTGACTCGATTGTCGGTGGATAGTGAGGGGCGAGTCAATCCCCGTGACTTGGAAGACGCCCTACAACCGAATACGGTATTGGTTTCTGTAATTTATGGTCAAAGTGAAGTGGGGACGCTACAACCCATTGAAGCATTGGGTCAAATTGCTCAGGATCATGGGGTACTGTTCCATACCGATGCGGTACAAGTAGCTGGACGATTGCCCATTGATGTGCGACAGTTGCCTGTGGATTTGCTGTCAATGTCAAGTCACAAGATTTATGGACCTCAAGGAGTGGGGGCGCTTTATGTCCGTCCTGGAGTTGAATTAGTGCCACTGTTGTGGGGTGGGGGACAGGAAATGCAACAGCGTTCAGGGACACAGGCTGTTCCCGCGATCGCAGGATTTGGTGTCGCCGCTGAATTAGCAACAGCCGAACTAACAACAGAAACACCTCGATTAATTCGGTTACGCGATCGCTTGTTTAATCAACTTAGCGACATCCCTTACTTAAAACCCACTGGTTCGCTTCGACACCGCTTACCTCATCATGTTAGTTTTTGCCTAACCAATATCCCAGCCTCTCAATTGGAGGGAGTAACAGGCAAAACGATGGTGCGTCAGCTTAATCTGGCTGGGATTGGCATTAGTGCGGGTTCTGCCTGTGATAGTGGCAAACTAAATCCCAGTCCGATTTTATCGGCAATGGGCTACTCTGAATCAGAGGCATTGAGGGGCATTCGCCTGACCTTGGGGCGACAAACCACAGAAGCTGATGTGGATTGGACGGTGATGGTACTCAAGCAGATTCTAGCCCGGTTATTGCCAAAACCCGTACTACTAAACGTTTGACAATCCGGTTGTGATACCAAATCCGGGGAACGCTACCGCCGTTATAACCCAGTCCGCGCAGGCGAACGAAAGTTTGTGTAGCAGCGATTTCAATCGCCTCCTCTTGCAGGAGGTAATAAATGCTGGGGAGTGTCAACCCTTCCCTACTGCTGATATAATTTGTTATGCTAAACGAAGTTGCTGGTGTAGCTCAGTGGTAGAGCAGCTGATTTGTAATCAGCCGGTCGCAAGTTCAAATCTTGTCACCAGCTTCAACGATCGAAATTCCTGTAGCCAAAGGGTTACATAAGGCTCTCCCGTACTTAGGGTGATAATAAAGTCTTATGAATTAAGCCAAAGTCCCACGGTGTAATGCTTGTAGGTTGGGTTGACGAAGGAAACCCAACTAATTAAGCGATTAAGCTAGGTTTTCTTCAAATCAAGCCAATCGCTACACATATAAGGAAAATTTATCACCTTATGTACAGGAGAGCCACTTTGATAGTCTTGATCAGGTTGAGGAAATATTAATTATCTGATTGATGTGTTATCGGTTAGGCTAAGGCACTCAAATTGGGGAGCGATCGCCTGCTTCAATCCATACCTATTCCGCTTCCGGATTCAGTCGAATCATCGCCCAAGTCGTGTAGGTTCCAATCGGACTCCAAATAATATAAGGCAACAGCAAAACCGATGCCCAAACTGAGATAGAATAAACTAAAAGTGCCAAAATAATACTCAATATAGCCCCCGCCCCCCCAATCATCGTACCCACCTTGAGACTGCGAAATCGGCACATTACTGGCGTATAGGCAATTGTTACTATTTCCAACAGCAAATATAACCCCAAAACCAGCCACGTTTGAGAACTCCCAGGATTACGTTCCCATACCACATAAGCTGACCATCCTCCACAAATAAAAACCACCGTCCAGATGAAAGGAATCGCCGACTCAAATGTCAACCATCGGGGACGGCGCAGGCGGTTGAACCATCGGACATCATCGGACGTTAACCAGTTACCAGCAAACGCCACTAGCAAGGTTACAGTCCCAATTACCATCCAGGATTTAATCATGTTCTCCCCTGTGAAAATCCCACGACATTGGGTGATTATGCCTAGTTTGATAGATTGAGCTAATCATCCCTATAAAACCAGCTTATCGTTTTGGCACAGGTTTTGGGGTCAGCAGGAAATCCCGCCACTCAGCGAAAAGCGAAAAAGGGTAGTCCTTGCCGAACCGACATGGTAAAGTATTACTCTCGGTCGGTTCTAATGGGGAGCAGCCATTGGAGGTAACGGGGAAAGTTCGGTGTAAATCCGGCGCTGTCCCGCAACTGTGAAGAAATGAGTCCTTGTTTCTAAGTCAGAATGCCCACCGACAGATAACTTTTCGATGATTCATCTGCGAGGTACGGATGGGAGTTCAAACATTATTGCCAAAATTCAGACGATTAAAGCAAATCCTAGAGAAATTGCGGCATCAGTCTAGGTAAAGATTACTAATCCATACAGGCACAGGTTCACCGACTATTCAAACTAGCCAAACCCCGGATCAAGACGTTTAACTATTGAATTCTGCCTAGCGGTACTAGCCATTCTCCCTAATTTTAGAATGCTGCTATTTACGTTGAAATAAAAGATAGTGAACTGTCTTTAGAAACGGCTGGCAAGCAACAAGCGATCGCGTCAAGCCACAACCCGCATGAAATCCCTAGAACTGATACGGTTTTAGCCCTTCATGACCCCAGAATAATTCTGTAATTAAACACAATGACTGATCAACATACCCTATTTATTTGTACAACCTGCGCGAGTACCTGGCAAGATGGCAAGCGAGTTGGTCAAAGTGGTGGTGAAAAACTGCTAGAACCATTGCAGGAACTCCACCAAAATTGGTCACTCCGAGATGAATTTAAACTTCAATCTGTTGAATGTATGAGTGCTTGTAGTCGCCCTTGTGCGGTTTCTTTAGCGGCATCATCTAAATACACTTACCTATTTGGGGATTTACCCGTTGATGTAGAGACATTACCCAAAACAGCAGCGGCTATCCTAGATTGTGCCAGTTTATATCATAGCCAACCCGATGGTTTATTGCCTTGGTCAAAACGACCTGAACCCCTAAAAAAAGGCATTTTGGCACGAATTCCACCCTTATCTTGAGGTTAAATAATCATGCATAAAATTCCCGTAACTGTAATTACTGGCTTTCTCGGTTCTGGCAAAACCACATTGATGCGCCATTTACTGCAAAACAACCAAGGACGTAAAATAGCGGTTCTGGTGAATGAGTTTGGGGAAGTGGGTATTGATGGCGAGTTATTGCGTTCCTGCCAAATTTGTGATGAAGAGGACAATCCCAACGATAATATTGTCGAACTGACCAATGGCTGCTTGTGCTGCACGGTTCAGGAAGAATTCTACCCGACAATGCAGCAACTCTTGCAACGGCGCGATCGCATCGATTGTATGCTAATTGAAACCTCTGGATTAGCCTTACCCAAACCCTTAGTTCAAGCCTTCCGTTGGACTCCCATTCGCAACGGTGCTACCGTGGATGGAGTAATCACGGTGGTCGATTGTCAAGCGTTAGCCGCCGGAACGTTAGTCGGTGACATTAATGCCTTAGAAGCCCAACGCCAAGCTGACCCCAATTTAGACCATGAAACCCCAATAGAGGAACTCTTTGAAGATCAACTAGCTTGTGCGGATTTAGTCTTACTCACCAAAGTGGATTTAGTCGATGAGGCGACATTGACTCGGATCAAAGACTGGTTACAGGATCAATTACCCACGGGAGTTAAGGTTATCCCTTGTGATCAGGGACAGATTCAGCCGGAACTCTTACTTGGGTTCAACGCCGCCGTCGAGGATAACTTAGACAATCGTCCCAGTCATCATGATACCGAGGACGACCACGACCATGACGACGAGATTAATTCCGTCCAATTTATTTCTGACCAAGCCTTTGAACCCAAACCCCTAATCGCCAAACTGCAACAACTCGTGCAACAGCAGGAGATTTACCGGATCAAGGGGTTTGTGTCTGTACCCAATAAACCCATGCGCCTAGTTTTACAGGGAGTCGGCAATCGCTTCGATTCATTCTATGATCGACTGTGGCACAATGGCGAATCTCGCCAAACTCGATTAGTGTTAATTGGACGTAAACTAGACCAAGCTGACATTGAGCAAGCAATTGGTAGTTAAACGATTAATCGTGAGGGTAGGGGAATGAGGAAAATTCAGTGGCTACTGCTACTTATTAGCTTCTGGAGTACGTTTCTGGTTTCATTACCCGCAGAAGCCGCCAGACTTCTGCTGTGGCGATTTGATGCGAGTCAAAATCAACTGGAATTTACCACAGATGGTAGCGTTCAACCCACAGCCCAACTGATTCCCAATCCCCTGCGCTTGGTGATTGATTTACCCGGTACGACATTAGGGCGCCCCAGCGTCAGCCAGTCGGTGGGGGGAGGAATTCGGGAAATTCGGGTGGGACAGTTTGACCGCCAGACGACGCGAATTGTGGTAGAAATTGCACCGGGCTATACCATAGACCCCCAACAGATTCAGTTTCGGGGGGCGTCGCCGAGACAGTGGTTTGTGCAAATTCCCACTCCCCAGCGGACCACCACATCTGCACCTCGTCCCCTACCGCCAATAACTCCTCCCCCCCAAACCCCACCTCGTCCCACACCACCGGAACCCTCTCCCGACAGAACCGAGTCAACTGTGCAAGTTGATCCGATTCAGGTGACACGGGATGGGTTTTTCATTCGCACCAATGAGGGGGAAGCCAAAGAGATTCAGGTGGAACGGAGTCGCGATCGCGAAACCATTGAGTTTGAGGTAGAAGGAATTACACTACCCCCAGACTTACTCAATCAAACAGTGTCGGTGAATCGCTATGGGGTCAGCCAAATTCAATTGTCCCAATCGTCGGGTTCATCCCCAACTCGCATCACCTTAAACGTGAATCGCGAGAGTCCCGACTGGCAGATGAATTATAGTTCTGTTGGTGGTTTGGTATTATTACCCAGGGGAATTTCGGCGTCCCAGCTTCAGGACTTATCGCCGCGACGATCCGATAGAGAACCCACGGCGACTACAAGTCTCGCCACGATTGAATCGGTGGAAATCGCCCAAAATGGGACTCAATTATTAATCCGGGCGGATCGACGGATTCGGGCGCGGGGAAACTGGAATGCTAACGCCAATCAGTTCCAAATTACCATCCCAGATGCTCAACTGGCTGACCAAATTCAAGGACCTCAGTTAGGCGTAAATAGTCCGTTATCTCAGGTAAGACTACGCCAGCCTGATTCGCGTACTGTAGTGATTGTGGTGCAACCGGATCGAAATACCCAGATTGGCGAACTCAATCAACCCAGTGAACAATTGTTAGCCCTATCCCTGCGACAGAGGAGAGTCTCGTTACCACCAACGGGTTCGCTTCCCGTACCGCCACCGGAACGATTACCGCCAGAGATTTCACCGCCCCCGACTGTATTTCCTGGGGTTCGCAATAGTCGCGTTGTGGTGATGCTTGATCCAGGACATGGGGGTAAAGATCCCGGCGCTGTGGGGATTGGTGGCTTGCAGGAGAAGAACGTAATTTTGCCCATTTCTCTCCAGGTTGCAGCACTTTTGGAACAACAGGGTGTACAAACGATATTAACGCGATCAGATGACCGATTTATTAGCCTGAGAGGGCGAGTTCAACTGGCGGAACAAACGAATGTTGACCTATTTGTCAGTATCCACGCCAATGCGATTAGTCTGAGTCGTCCCGATGTGAATGGCGTGGAAACCTATTATTATGCCAATGGGCGAGGGCTAGCCGAAGCGATTCAAAACAGTCTATTACAGAGTACCGGAATGCGGAATCGCGGCGTGAAACAAGGCAGATTTTTTGTCATCCGACGCACCTCTATGCCTTCTGCGTTAGTGGAAGTGGGGTTTGTTACTGGGGCTGAGGATGCGCCGAGACTTGCCACACCAGAATTTCGCAGCCAAATTGCCCAGGCGATCGCACAGGGTATTTTACTCTACATTCAGCAAACTCGGTAGGGTGTCGGGTGGGAAGCAGGGGAAGCTGGGGGAGATGGGGGAGATGGGGAAGCTGGGGGAGATGAGGAACATGTAGAGACGAGCCATGGCACGTCTGTGTGTAGGGGCGGGTTTAGGGACTAATATTGATTGTTATTCCTAGCTTGGCGGCAAAACCCGCCCCGACCAAATGACGAATGACGAAAATAGGAGGATATCAGGGGAATGGGCGTCAATCGCATCCGAATTGCCAAGGATCAAGCCGATTTAGTCAAAGCGTTAACCGCATCAGCCGATACAACCGGACCGTTTCAAACGTATGCCGACGTTATCGCATTTGCAGCGGCGTTGGGTGTCAAGCGCAGGAAGCGATCGTCTCTGGGAACAATTGCCAAGAAAGAGCCCGCACCGATTGGGTTAGAAATATTTGTGTCGAGGGGATATGACGCACTAATTAAACTTTTGGCGCTTGTCGAAACCAAAGATGCCAAGATTCTCTCCACCTTTGACGCCAAAGCTGAGGAGGAACGAATTCATATTTTTGAAGAGTATGCTAACGGCGGGTTACAAATATTACGAGACGAGTTGCGGGGGGCGGTGGATTATTCGGAGCGATTATTGTTAGTTTTGAATGCACAACGGTTTAAACAAGTGGTTCCTGAAGACGATTTTGATTTGAGCCGATTTCTATAGGTACTGGAGTTTAGACTACTATGGTGATAAGAGGACACGGCAATGTTCCCTACCCTAGATTAGGGATAATTGAATTCGGTAGGGACACGATAGTATCGTGCCTTGATCAGTTGATAGTAATAACCCGCACCTACTAATCAAATAAAATTTAGCGGAGTGCCGCCAAAACCGTAGTTCTAAACTGCTCAACATTTTCCGCTTTATTATAAAATACGACTAAATTAACACTTTTAGCATAAATTACTATCCAGCGTTGCTTGATAAATAAGAATAGAACAATGAAAATTATACCGATTAAATAAACACCAATTGTAGCTAGTCCTAGCCATAATAGCCACCAAAGGCGACCTTCAACGATTTCGATTGAGCCAATATCATCAAGACGGGTATAAATTTCTTTATTCTCTAAACCATAAGCGAGTGTAATTCTAGTTTGTAATAAATCATCGAGCAGTTTTATCGTAATCTTGGAGCGACCACTAGCCGGAACAACTACATTTCCCCAGATTATTCCAGGTTTTCCCTTAATCTCCGTTAAAGGTTGCCCGAAAGGATTGGTGGTTACGCTATCTTTCATTGTAGATTAATTGAGGTGAACTCCTATCTCCAGCGTCTCTCCTTCTACGGGTAATCGCCTCCGTAATACCACGCGATCGCTTTACGCGAATTTGCTGATGACAACAAGACTCTTTATCGGTTAAAAAAATGCCTCAAACTACCGTATGAAAGCTTTTGTAAAGTGTAAGTAAAGACTTCGCGATCGCTAAATTCTTTGCCTGTCGAATGGGTAAACTAGGTAAAGACGTGTAAAAAGATTAGATTGAACAATGACACAAAGCCATCAAAACCCACAAGACAACTCTGGAGAAAGTGCAGCTTTTATTGGTGGAGGTGCAGCTATAGGTACAGGTATTTCCGCCACTGTTGGTGGTATGGGATTAGTCGGAGGATTTGGCGGAGTGGCTATTGGAATGGCTCCTGTAGCCGCTGCTGGTGCAGTGGTGGGAACGGCGGCTTATGGAGCCAAAAAAGCAATCGAACAGAAGGATGCTCTCGCTGTCAGCGCAGCAGCAGGTGGAGCCGCCGCAGGTGCAGGCATTTCCGCTGTTATGGGGGGTATGGGTTTAGCGGTAGCCGGAACGGCTGTTGGTGTGGGGATGGCTCCGATTGCAGCGGCTGGCGCTGTTGTTGGATTGGCAGGTTATGGATTAACAAAGCTGTTTAACAAGTAATGAATGATGAGTAGAACGTCTCCCAATCCGTTTCAGAAACTGGTGCGAAGTATGATTCGGGATGTCGTCAATCAGGCTAACCGTCAAAACGCTGACAAACTAGCCAAGCGAAGGACTAAAAAATCGGCGAAAACTCAAGCTCAATCTCAACAGCAGATCAGCAAAAATAAACGCTCACGCTACATCCCAGCATCAGTCCGTGTTTCTGTCTTAAACAGAGATAAGTATAAATGTGTTTTCTGCGGTAAAAGTGCCAAGCAGTTGAACTAGAGGTAGATCATATTATTCCTTTCGCCAAAGGTGGTAGTAATGATCTCAGTAACTTGCAAACGTTGTGCTTTGATTGCAATCGGGGTAAAGGTGTCCGTATCTTGAAATGATACTAATTTCCCAACGACAGGAGTAAGACGATGAATCTGTTTGAACGTTTGAGTGGAGTTATAAAAGAAGAATTAACGAGCCTAGTTAATCAATCCATTCGCCAAGAAGACACTCCAGAAGAGGAAATCGAGCGCACGATTAGTCAAATGCGATCAAAGGTTATGGCAACCCGGATAGCGATTGTAAGGTCATCAGCGAGTCAAGCCAGACTTCTGAAGAAAGGCTTAGTTATTTTAGAGGAAGAACTGGCTCAAGCTGAAGCGAAACGAGAGGCATTATTACGGCGCATCAGTCAAGCAAACCAGCGCTTAGAACGGGCGACGAGACCAACCCAAACTCCTTTTTACAAATTAGAAGAAAAAGCATTAGAACTGGAGGCGATTGCTCAAGCAGCAGATGAGCTAAATTGGACAAAAAAGATAAATTCATAACGTATAACCGATGAAAGACAGTGTAGTTTTTATGGCGAGTGGCGCTACGGCTGGCGCTGGTGTATCTGCCACAATCGGCACAATGGGATTAGTGGGAGGATTTGGCGGAGTAGCCATTGGTATGACTCCCGTTACAGCAGCAGGTGCGGTGGCGGGTGCGGCGACGTATGGCGCTTTTAAAGCAATTGAAGAAGGGGATGCTAAAGCGTTCGGTGCAATTGGAATGGGTGCTGTTGGTGGTGCTTATATATCCTCAACAATTGGCGGTATGGGATTAGCTGGAAGTTTTGGCGCTGTTGGCATTGGCATGGGTACAATGGCAATGGCTGGGGGAGTAGTTGGATTGGGTGTTTATGGGTTGTATAAAGCCTGCAAACCCGAACCTGGACAACGAATGGCAGGTGCTATAGACGCTTTTGGGCGCATGGAAACTAAAGTGCTGGAAATGGACGCCTATACTCAAGCACTTCTGGAATTAGATCCCGTCTTTGCCGAAGATATTTGGAAACAGAAATTTGCCGATCTAGAAATTGAGGAAGAGTTAGAGGCGCTAAAGGTTAAACAGCAACAAAAAGATAAATCAACCGCTAATTATCAATCAGACAATCAAGTTTACAGTAATTTTGAAAAGCCGGAAAATCAAACCAAAACTATTACTATTGAGTCTCAACCGTCTCAGACTTGGAAATGTATAAACATTCTCAAAGGGCATCTAGCAAAAGTTACCGCGATCGCGATTAGTTCCGATGGACAAACGTTGGCAAGTGGAAGTGAAGATAAAACCGTTAGTTTATGGGACTTGAAAACCGGAAAACATGATTTTACCTTCTTTGGACAAGCTAAAGAAGTTTTTGCTGTGGCGATTAGCCCCCAGGGGAAAATGTTGGTTGCTGGTGGATTTGACAATAAAATCAGCAGTTGGCAGGTAGATAGTAAAGCTCTGCTACGTCCCTTCTTTTACCCGAATTATACTTACAGTCATTTCGGTTTTATTTCCTGCCTAACCTTTAGCCCGGATCAAAAGATTCTGGCTAGTGCAAGTGGTGATAAAACGATCCGATTATGGGGTAGATACACTGGAGATCTTAAACGCACTCTCAATGGTCATTCAGACACAGTTTGGTCGGTGGCTATTAGTCCAGATTGTCAAACCCTGGTTAGTGGTAGTGCGGATAAAACGATTCGAGTTTGGTCTTTAAGCAGTTATAAACAACCTCAGATTATTACCGGACATTCTAACTGGGTAACATCGGTGGCTATCAGTCCCGACGGCAAAAGGCTGGCAAGTGGTAGCGCTGATGGTACGGTTAAATTATGGAATCTCAATACAGGAGAATTACTCAAAACTCTAGATAAACAATTAAAGGGAATCGTTTCCGTCGCCATCAATCCGAATGGACAACTCTTAGCGAGTGCTGACAGGAATGCAGTCCATCTTTGGAATTTACACACAGGTCAATTACTTGGCACACTGGCTGGATGTAGTCCTGTGGTTTTCAGTCCGGATGGACAAATCTTAGTCAGTGGTGGTAAAGCAGGGACGATTAAGATTTGGCGTAACCAGTTTGGTGTTAAAACTACCCCCTTTGAGTCGGGATTATCGGGTGAATGGTGGGAAATTTTAGGCGTGGAAATAGACGCCGATATCAACAGGGTTAAGTTAGCCTACCGTCAATTAGCTCGGCAATATCACCCGGATATCAATTCCTCGGCTACGGCTATAGCCAAAATGCAAGCAATTAATCAGGCGTATGAAGCCTTTTTGCAGAAATTAAGCCAGGGTTTAAATTAATGTAGTGTGGCACACCTTCTTTGATGAATTATAAATACATCCATAAATCGTAGGGGCGCATGGCATGCGCCCATAAAATCGGCAAATCTAATCCATCATTTTAGCTGTGCCAATCCCGTAAATGGTCTATTAAATGAATTGAAACAGAATCAATTAGCTACTCTTGAAGAAGAGTAGATTCTGGAAACACTTTCATGACAGCATCCATTTATAGCTTGCCCATTGAATCAACGTTGGGGATTGCTCGGCATTACTTTATTTCATCAGATGGAACCTTCAATAATTCTATTGGCTGGGGTGCAAAAGGTATTGAATATAATGGAAACGGTGCAAAATTAACTCCTGAGCAAGAGCAACGAGTTAAGGAATATCCGGAGAAGTTCGGTGGCTACAATATTTACAGCAATAATTGTGAAATGTTTGCCTGGTATATCATGAATGGAAGGCGTTATTCCGGTCAAACTCAAGTCAATTCCCATAAAAAAATCGGAGCCAGTGTTATTTCTCTAGTCCAACCTGTCTTAACGGTTCGTGGGATGAAGTACGTTCAACTAGAACGAGCTATTGTCAAAAAAATAAATGAAGACTTAGAAGCGGCTACAATAGCTAAATTAGAGGCAGAACAAGCCATGAGAGATGAATTCTGGGAAAAGCGCGATATGTTCCTTCGGAACAGGCTCCGCCAACGCGAAAACATGAAAAGGTCTACATAGGTACTTGTTTGAGGACGTGATCGCTAAAATTATGAAATAATACTGTGTAATTATGTAGAGTCTATCTGTACATGGAGAAGTTTAGATTAACGATTGAGATTAGGAGCAACAACAGCCAAGTAATTTCGGAAAACTTGATGAGCGGTTTTATGTTCACCTTCTGGAGTCATATCGCAAAGCCACCAGATAAATTGGCTCTGATAACATCTTGGTTGATCCGTGGCAATTAATCGACCCAGGTGTTCGCAATTCCATCCCGGAACTGTATACTCCCAACTACCAAAGACACAAAGAGCATATTTAAGCCGCTCTATCGTTTGCTTCGGTTCAAAAGCAATGGGGTCAATACCAATAACAAATTTTGCCTCTTTTCTTTCAAAGGGACATAACCCACGACCTGTATCAAAAATGTGTGTATCTGATAAACCAATACCATAGTGCCAAAACGGGTCAAACGGGTTTTGCCAGTTAAGAAGATAACCATATCGCTGACTTGATGGATCAGCAAGGCAATCAATCTCATTGATTACATTCTCAATTTGTTCAGAGGATAATGGCATATTTAAAGAAAGATAGTAAAGAGACTGTGTACAGTATAGTGATTAAATAATATATTTATCCTGTACGTCGGTTTAATTAAAATTAGTGGAATAAGCATAAATTTTAATGTCGTGAAGGATAAATTGTCGGGGCGGGTTTAGCCGTTTAATTTTGGTATAGACCAATAACCTATCAACAAAACCCGCCCTTCATCCTAACAGGTATGGTTTTGTAGCTGATCATACAAAAGAATCCTCGGCTCTCGTTCCTAATCTTCCCTGTTCCCTTTGTCTATACCCGTGGGTTTCACATCTCAAAGGGAATTGCTATATATAAAGATATGAAGAATGTCTAGATTCAGAGGCTATGACAGTGGGGTTAAGCGATTTATCGATTCAGGATGAATACCGTAGCGATCGCGTTGATATTATTCGCGATTTCTATCTCCCCTGTCTGGAACAGGCTACCGTTTACAAACGAGCCGTTGGCTTTTTCTCCAGTACCTCAATGGCTGCGGCGGCGAGAGGAATTACTGCGCTGATTCGTTCCGGTGGAAAGATGCAGTTGGTGGCTTCTCCTTATTTGTCGCCAGAGGATGCTGAGGCGATCGCGACAGGATTGAAGCAACGCCAAGATGTGATTACTGATACGCTTTTGCGTGAGTTAGACCAAGAGTTTGAGCAAGTTGTGCGCGATCGATTAGCCTGTTTAGCTTGGTTATTGGAACAAGGGATATTAGAAATTAAATTAGCGGTAGCTAGTAATCTTGATCAACCGGGAATTTATCATGAAAAGTTAGGTATTTTTGTCGATAACCAGGATAATATTGTCGCCTTTACGGGTTCAGCGAATGAGAGTTCATCGGCGTTAATTGATAACTTTGAATGTATTGATGTTTTCTGTTCCTGGCATTTGGGTGTCAAAGAACGGGTATTAAGAAAAGCCGAAAACTTTCAGCGGTTGTGGGATAACCAGACGCCCAAGGTAGAGGTGATTGAGTTTCCCGAAGCCGCCGCGCGATCGCTCTTACGATTACGCCCAGAATATCCGCCGCCACTGGAAGAACTTCCGGAACAATCGAGGATTGTCTCTGAACTTCGGGGAACCTACCAAGTCAATGATTTAGATCCGTGGCGACACCAAACTCAGGCAATGACAGCCTTTTTACAGAAACGTTGTGGCATTCTGGAGATGGCAACAGGTGCAGGCAAAACCCGCACATCTTTGAATATTATCAGGGAATTAGTCGCCCAGCAAGCCATTAACTCAGTGATTATTACAGCAATCGGAACAGATTTGCTCGATCAGTGGTCAAATCAGTTGTACGCTGTTGCCAGTCAATTAAATCCTCGGTTTCGGGTACTGAAGCATTATGCCACTTATTATGACAAAGATGAGTATGAGTTAGACCCAGAAAACAGCCTATTAATCCTATCACGAAATGCGCTGCGTAACGTCTTGCGATCGCTGAATCGCCCGACGCGAATCCGTTTATTACTGATTCACGACGAGGTACATGGATTGGGAAGTCCGGCAAACATTGAAGAATTAGACGGGTTATCTGAGCATATTTCCTATCGATTGGGATTAAGTGCAACGCCAGAGCGAGAATATGATCAAGAAGGAACGGCTTTTATTGAAAGGAATGTCGGTTCAATTATTTATCGTTTCAGTCTTGAAGATGCAATTCGTCGCGGAATTCTCTGTGAGTTTGATTACTATCCCATTGAATATCATCTCTCGGATCAAGATCGGCAACGTATCCGCAATGTCTACCGCCAGAAAGCCGCCCGAAAAGCTGAAGGGAATCCCATGTCAGATGAGCAGTTTTGGACAGCATTAGCGCGAGTCTATAAAACCTCTCCTGCAAAACTTCCCTATTTTGAGATGTTTCTCTCAGAGCGTTCAGATATTCTGGATCGCTGCATTATCTTTGTGGAAAATCGTGACTATGGTGAAGAGGTGATCAATATTGTCCATCGTTATCGCTATGACTTCCATACCTATTATGCCGAAGATGACCGACAGCATTTAATTGATTTTGTCAATAACCGGATTGCTTGTTTAATCACCTGTCATCGCATTTCTCAAGGTATTGATATACCCTCTCTCCGTTCCGTGATTCTGTTCTCATCAGCACGGGCAAAATTAGAGACGATCCAGAGGATGGGGCGCTGTTTGCGGAAAGATCCAGCCAATCCGGATAAGCGGGCGATCGTTGTTGATTTTGTGCGCGTTCAAGATGAAAACGCTGAGAAACTTAATAGTGATCAGCTTCGTAAAGACTGGTTAATGAGTTTGTCTAAAATTCGTTGTGAGGAAACTTAACGATGGCGATAGATGTCAAAGTAGATGAAGCCGTTTTTGCCGCAGTATTCCATCATAATCAACCCGATAAAGTGGCTAAACGTATAATGAAGTTGCTAGAAGAGTTATCCGATGGCAGATCGAACAATGATGATATTGGGTCTTTTATAGAAACCATATTAGATGCCATTGAAACCGATAATTATGAGGAATTATAATGAGTCTACAACTTACTCTATTAGGTTGGTCTGCTTCCGGTTTACGATGTCCTGATCATCAAGTGCATCTGTGTCCAGAGAATAGCACGACGCCTTATCCAGTGACATTAGTACAGATGCCTAACGGGACTGGAAAAACGACTACACTGAATATGTTACGGGCTACACTGTCAGGGGCTGCACGAGAGTGGAATAGCCAAAAGATTCGCGAATTTCAGCGTAGTGGTGACTCCACTCAATCGGGTCAATTTGTCGTCAGATTAGGGATGGATGACAACTTACTTACATTTGAGTTAAATCTTGACTTCATTCAAAGAAAAGTTGCCTATCGCACCAGTTCTAGTCATAGTTATGGTATTCGAGATGGCTTTTTACCGCCCCGAGAAATTAAAAAGTTTCTCAATCCAGAGTTTGTCAATTTGTTTGTCTTTGATGGGGAACTTGCCAACACATTACTTAATCCGAAACAAACTCGCGCCCGGGATGCCATCGATTCTCTGTTTCAGTTATCCTTGTTGGAAAAAGCCGCCCATCACTTTCAGGACAATTGGGAACGTCATGCTCAGAATTCTAGCTCTAAATCGACTCAAGGATTAACTCGGCGTCAAAATAATTTAAATCGCCTAAAAATTAAGCGAGATAAAATCAAAATAGAACGAGATGCTTTACAAGTTCAACAGTCTCAACTCAAGTTAGCTAGACAAGAAGCGGAGAAAGACTATGACCAAGCCTTGGGCAAAGATCAGAATATAGGTACTCGTTTACAAACGATAAAAGTTCAGTTTGATCAGGCGGAAAAAGTTGTCGAGAGGGAAGTAGAAAAGACAACGGAGAAAATGCGAGATCCGCAAAGGATTATCCCGGGTTTAGCCGCCTCTTTAATTAACCTGAAAGCTAATTTAGACCGTCTCAAATTACCCACCTCCACATCCAAAGAGTTTTTTGAAGAACTGGCTGAGGCGCAAGAATGTGTTTGTGGACGCCAGATGGATGATGTGACTCGTCAAGCCGTTCGCGATCGCGCTATGCAATATCTGGGAGAGGATGAAGTTGGGGTACTCAATCGGATTAAATCGGATATCGCGGATTATTGTGGTGGAAATCCAGAACAGTACCACCAAGACTTTCAGGAACAGGTGCAAGGGTTACAAAAAGTAATTAGAACGCGAGATGAATTTAAAACAGAATTGCGTTCTTTGGAAGAGGAACGTCTCAAACAAGGAGACTCTGAATTAGAAGCGAAAAAGCAGCATCTGGATCAGCTACGAGAACAATTGGATCAGTGTAACCAACGCCTAGAAGAAATTGAGCGATCGCCTCATAGTAAACCCAGTGAGGATACGGATTGTCTGAAGGAGTTAGAATTCCTGATTAGAAAGGCTGAAGACGATGTAGCGGAAGTCACCCATACCTTAACTTTGAAGCGCAAAACCGAAATTGTTCGCTGCATTCTTAATCAAGCGCATGAGCACGCCAGGGAGGAACTACGGAAAATTATGATTGAGGAAACCAATCAGCGAATTACCCAGTTATTATCCAGAGATCCAGTACGATTAGAAGATATCCAACATTCCCTGAAACTACAAGGTCGAAGCGGTGCAAGCGTGGGTCAAACTCTATCCGTTAGCTATGCGTTTCTCGCGACTTTATTTAACCGTAGTAACCACCAATTACCCTTTATTGTCGATAGTCCAGCGGGGGCGCTGGATCTAAATGTGCGTCCCGAAGTAGCGCGTCTGGTTCCTCAATTGGGTAAGCAGTTTGTCGCCTTTACTATCTCCAGTGAACGGCAAAGCTTTGTTGATAGTTTACATCAAGCCGCACAGGGAAACGTACAGTATTTAACTTTGTTTCGGAAAACGTCTCGGATGGATGCACTTTGGCAGAATATTGATGCAAATCAACTCACAGAAACTGTTGATGGGGTGATGGTAACCGGAAAAGAGTTTTTTGAACGTTTTGATTTGGATGAGGAACTTTAAATAAAAATGGATTTTCAACTGCGTAAGGATGCTCGGAAATGGTTTAAGGATATTTCTCACCATTACCCGATTCTCTTTGATCTATACTATCTTTGTTTGATGGCAGGTTTTGCCGCTGGACGCCCGAATACAGAAATTAAGGGGGATCATGTAGACGATTTAATTGGCTACTTTCCGGGAGAATTCCAATCTCGTGGGCGTCTCTTGGTTGGAGTGTTAATTCAGGTGCATTTATCCCGTTTAGGGATAGATTTAGATGAGCGGGATGATGTTTACCGTCAAGTTGCCAAACTGGTTGATCCTAACTCTCCTTCGTATCTGTCAAATGAAGGGGTTCGGCTGATGAATCAATACGCCCATGGTGGGTTTGATGTCCTCTGCGAACATTTTAGCGATCGTCCCCGCTCAATTGAAACGTTTCTGAGGAAATATTCTCGTTGTATTAGCGATTTAAACAATAGGAATTAAATCATTGTCTAATTGTTAAGCGACATGGGTACAATTAACTTTAGCCCTTTCCTTAAAACTGGCAAAATCTACGATGGGTGACGTTGCTGCGGCTTGCCATATCTCATTCACAATTTCCGACAAATTAGGGATAACTAATAAAATATATTGACCCACATCTTTACCATTATTTCCCGCTACTTTAATCGCCGATGGCATTTTTTTCGGAAAGTATTGCCAATCCTGCTGCACCCAGAAAACCTGATCATCAATGACAATTAGCTTTTTGTCCCTCAAACTATCGTCGAATCCACTTTCATCCAAGAAATTGATAATCTTTCTCACAGTCTGAAGCGAGATTTCCTTTCTCAGATGTTTGATTGCCCGAATCTCTAAAACCTGTTCCCAAGTATAAATGACAGTAGGTTTTCGAGACTTGCCAATTCTGGTGGGGATTACCAGCCCAGACCTTTCCAGGTATTGCAGGCGATTAGAAGTCGTGCCTGTCAATTCTAGCGTTTCGCGTCTTGTGAACCCTTGGATAACACTCATTCCATCCACATCACCCTAAATGTATTACTTTAACTTAAAATTAAAATACGTTTAATTTTCATTTGCTGCTATTGTAAGTCTATTAAGGAGGATAATGTAGCTGAGTAAGCTGTTCGGCATTTAAACCTTAATATTAGTAATGGCGAAAGCCTTGTAGTGCGTTAAGCGAAGCCATGCCCCAGGCTTTGCATCTTGCTCGCTACTAATACCCAATTTAAATGCATGACAGCTTAGCAGATCACAAGCCTTTGGGCGGCAAACATTGACCCAAAGGTTAAACCGTTCGCAGCGTAACCTGTAGTATGTCGCAGTCTGGACTCCTAGAACTGGCTCACGAAAAGCTTTACTGGACTCATCCCAGCCAAATTTGGCAGCCCACGGGAGCTGGAGCCAGCATCTATGCACGGCTGGCTGAGGAAAAATTGGGTAGGACAATCAGGACTCTTCCAGATGGGGCGGGTGTACAAGTAGGAGTATTGGCGGCAAATCCCCATGGAGACGACACGAAAGCCCCCATTGCCATTGTTTGTGATTTTCCCAGACCCATCTCAGAATCGACGCTTCGAGAAACCTACAAACTGGCATGGAGTTTCTCTCGCTCTCCATCTTTAATTACTACAGAACCTGACCGTTTACGAGTTTGGACCTGTTACGAAGAACCCCCAACTGAGTCTGAACCCTTAACTTCAGTTGATGAAATTTCTAGGAGAGAGTTAGAATCATCTCTCTCACAACAAGCGGCTGACACTCTACGTCTCCATTGGGCTGAGTTGGTGTCAGGTCAGTTTTTCCAAGACCATCAAAAGCGATTTCAACGCAGCAAATCCGCTGACCAGATGCTGCTTAACAATCTCAAAAGCGTTCGTCAGCAACTCAAAAAACTGCGACTTGATTATAATACAATTCATGACTTACTAGCTCGGCTTATTTTTATTCAGTTTCTTTTTGACCGGAAAGATTCCCAAGGACATCCGGCTCTGACTCCAGAATTTTTAGATCATTTGCATGAAATTGGGGAGTTGTCAGCTCGATATAGGGGTTTACCTGAACTATTAAGCAACCATAGAGACACTTACAGGTTTTTTCGCTGGCTTAACGATAGATTTAATGGAGATTTATTTCCGGGGAAAGGAGCCACAGAAGCAGAACGGGAAGCAGAATGGCGAACAGAGGAACAAAAGGTTACTCAGCGACACCTTGATCTTCTCGCGGAGTTTGTTAGTGGTGAGCTAGAAATGGAAACTGGACAGAGATGTCTCTGGAAACAGTATTCCTTTGATGCCATACCCTTAGAGTTTATCAGCAGTATCTATGAAGAATTTGTTCGAGAAAATACGACTGATAAAGGTGTTCATTACACGCCGGGACACATCGTTGATTTTATTCTGGATGGTGTTCTGCCTTGGGATAGTGAAGTTTGGGATATCAAGATTCTTGATCCGGCTTGTGGCTCAGGGATTTTTCTGGTCAAAGCATTTCAGCGACTAATTCACCGATGGAAGAAAGCTAATGGGGGTGCGGAAATAACATCGAACATCTTGAAATCTCTACTGGAGCGTAATTTATTTGGTATTGATATTAATCCTCAAGCTGTAAGAGTTGCCTCGTTCAGTCTCTACTTAACGATGTGTGACGAGATTGATCCTCGACATTATTGGCAAGAGGTACGTTTTCCCCGATTGAGAGATAGACAATTAATCTGTGCAGATTTCTTCCGAGAAGATAGAGAAGAGTTTCGCACACAATTAGATGCGGATCAGTATGATCTCGTTGTCGGTAATGCTCCTTGGGGAAAGAATAGTATGACCCCACTGGCAAAGTCTTGGGCAAAAGACAACCAATGGGAAACGTCTTACGGAGATATTGGTCTTCTCTTTTTGCCAAAAGCTGCTGCTTTGACTAAACCGGGTGGGCAAATTGCCATGATGCAACCTGCTCTTGCCTTAATCTTTAATCAAGTTGGTACGGCTAAAAAATTTAGAGAAAAACTGTTTTCACAATTCAAAATTGAAGAGATTGTCAATTTATCTGCATTGCGTTTCGGACTTTTCAAAGATGCCATTTCTCCAACGTGCATCATTACAATGTCTGTAATGTCACCAGATGGTGAACCATTGATATACATCTGTCCAAAACCCGTTCTCACTAATCAAGATGACTATCATCTCGTTATAGAACCCCAAGATATTAATATAATCTATCCACAAGAAGCCATTGAAAATCCTTTAGTTTGGACAGCCTTAATGTGGGGAGGAAGACGTGATCTAGCTCTGGTTCGGAGATTAAGTAAACTTAATAGTCTTGGTGAGATGGAAAAAAATGAGATGGTTGTGTCTACCCAAGGCATTATTAGAGGTAATCGCAAAGAGCGGGATGAAACACTCATCGGGAAACGGATCTTAATACAATTTCCCGATGAAACCTTTCTTTTCCTGAAAACTGAACAACTTGATATCAACAATGATCCTTATGCCGAACGACCAAGGAAAAGCAAATCAATGGCTTTTGAATCACCTCAGTTGATGATAAAACAAAGTTGGCAGACTAAAACAAAAAGATTTCGCGCGGCAATAGCTAGATTAGATCAACAGACCCAAAAAGGTATTATTTGCACTGAAAGTTATGTCAGCGTTCATGTTGATGAAACTAATCTGTCAGTTTTAGAAGCGGCTTGCGTAAGTTACAATAGTAAGTTTGCTGTCTATTATCTACTTCTTTCAAGTGGACGCTTTGCCTCTTATATTCCGGAAGTTAAGCCAAAAGATTTATTGCGCGTACCAATTCCTAAGTCTAGAGCAGGATTATTAAATAATATCGAAACGATTGAGGATGTAGATTTGTATATTCGTGAAGCATTTTCATTTAAAGATAGTGAGTGGATCTTAATTGAAGATATTTTTAATTACACGCTACCCGATTTTAAAGGAGATAATTATTCGCCTGGACGTCAAACAACCCGTAGTAGCTCTAATCAAGACACTCAAAACAAGTCCGAGTCAGTTTTGACGGAGTATTGCGAGTATTTCATGCGAGTCTTAAAAGCCGGATTTGGTCAAGATAAAAATGTCTATGCTACTATCTTCCAGGAGCATAACACAGCTTACTTACCTATTCGTTTAGTTGCAATTCATCTTAAAGGAGCGGGTGGTGAAGTGGTACAGATAGAACCTATCGACTCTCCTACTCTTCTGGAACAACTAAAGAGGTTGGATAAGTTATTCTTGGATAAAGCCAATCAAGACGATGGTGGAATCTTCTATCAACGTGTCGCCCGGATATATGATTCTGTTCAATTGAATGGTCAAACCGTTCCCACCATTTATTTAATCAAACCTGATAAAATTCGCTACTGGACGCGCTCTATGGCATTACGAGATGCTGATGAAGTCGCCGCCGATATTATGATGTGGCGTTCAGAATTAGACAAAACATCAGAAGTCATGGAGGAATCATCGCGTGGCTAAGAGAGGTCGAACTATTCCAGAGTTAAGATGGCGAGATACCCCTGATTTTGTTGCCGTTGCTAATAGTTGGGGTGGAGATGCCATGACTAATTTAGTAGGACTTATCTGGCAAGGATACGATTTACTTCAACAAGAAGTTTTATCAGAAATTGACTGCAATCAAGCTGAAGTGCAATTGGAAAGGAGTATAACTCAACTTCTTGAGCGCAGAATTCGTAAATCTATGACAGGATACGAACCGTATGATGTTCAACACGAAGTCTATGAATTGGAGACGATGTATTCAGCCCAAGCTCAACCGCCCCAGTATGATATTGCATTTATTCTGACAGCTAACGAAAGAATTATATTTCCTTTAGAAGCTAAAGTTTTGAGTTCAGACAGAGTAGTTAGGGACTTGCGGAAAAATAGAATACCAGTCATTGTAGAGGAGAGGAGGCTTCTCAAAGCAATGCTGTTGAACACTATCATGCTCAAAGAGAACCGGGATGATACTAGCTCAAACTGTACTAGCTACGTTTAAAGATGCCAGTGAGAAACTGACAGGTCACCGTAAACGAGATTTTATCGCGTCTGTCACCGAAGATTATTTTGATGGGTCAGCCCGCAAAGCGGAAACCGCTATGGGCTGGAATCGCCATAGCGTACAACTGGGATTGAATGAACGGCGAACCGGACTTATCTGTGTAGATAACTATCAAGCAAGAGGGCGACACAAAACGGAACAAGTGCTGCCTAACTTAGAAGCGGATATCCACTCCCTGGTAGATAGAGAAGCCCAAGCCGACCCAAAATTTCAATCGACCTTTCTATATACGCGCATCAGTGCCAAAGCAGTCCGAGAGGCATTAGTAAACGAAGTTGGTTACTCTGAGAGCGACTTGCCCTCTAGGCAGACAATAGGTGAAATTCTCAACCGCTTGGGGTATCGCCTAAAAAAACCCAAAAAACAAAACCTTTAAAAAAAACGCCTCAAACCGATGCCATTTTCGATAATGTATTTAAACAGAATCAGGCATCAGATGAAAATCCCAAATCGTTGCGAGTATCTATTGATACCAAAGCCAAGGTCAAAATTGGCAATCTGTCCAGAGGTGGTAAGGCACGGACTTTGAAGCCGAAAAAGGCGGATGACCACGATACCCAGTGGCAAGGTATCTTAATCCCCTTTGGTATTCTCAACACCCACAGCGAACAATTATCGATTTATATGGGTCACTCTGTTGAAACTAGTGACTTTATCGTCGATTGTTTAACTGCTTGGTGGAAACAAAATCAACCCGATTATCCGGAGATTTCTGAATGGGTGATTGATCTTGATGGCGGTGTAGCAACTCGCAGTGACCGCACCCAATTTATCAAACGAATGGTTGAACTTTCCCAAGAGATTGATGTAAAAATTCGCCTGATTTACTATCCTCCCTACCACAGCAAGTACAATCCGATAGAACGCTGTTGGGCCGTCCTAGAAAACTATTGGAATGGTGCCATTTTAGACTCAGTAGAAGCTGCCATACAATGGGCTGCCAATATGACTTGGAAGGGAATTGCTCCAATTGTCCATCACATCGAAACCATCTATGAAAAAGGCATCAAAGTCCTGCCCACAGAGTTAGAAGATTACTATCCCTTCTGGCAGCGTTCTGAAACATTGCCTAAATGGGATATCACAATTGTCCCTAGTTAACTCTCTCCTTACAAGGAGAGGGAAAAACTAAAATAAGTTTGCGTATGATATACGCAAATATAGGACTAATATAATATAATATATTATATTGACCTTTGGTCAAACCTATGCATTAACCTGAAGTTCCCCCAGCCAAAAAATCTTGCACTGCCTCACTGTGATGTAGCGAGGGTTTTCACCGATAAGATTGTTTATTGGAAGAATAGCGCGATAGGTTCCTTCTTCAGCAGGCATCGCCAACGCGCTATTCTTGCCAGTGCTACTTATGTACGATTTTTGAGGGGCTTGAGCGTTAAAACTATTACAGTATAAGGCTTGACGCTGGGTGCAGTACATCTGTATGGGGGAACTTCAGATTCATGTTCTTTGACCCCAATCGAGGCGGGCGACGAGTAAGTTGTCGGGATAGTCGCACCAGCGAGGACTGGGCAGAGGAGGTGAAACATCTATTAGATGTTGACTATCCTCATGCTCCTAACATCCGACTATTGTGTGACAACCTCAATAACATGAAGTTGCGATCGCGTCCAGTAGAAAGGTGTTCTCAAATTCTTGTTGGCGGGTGGTTGTGGACTCATCCAGATATTTGGAGAGCGATCGCGTCCAGTATAGGGGTGTTCTCATTATTAAATCCGTTTTCCCCGATACTAATGCACCATTTTAGCTGGGTCACGCCAGTAGGGTGAGCTGCTCAAGGATTGCTGCCGCGATGCACTAGACTATACCTGAATGGCATCGCCAGAATGTAGTTAGTACGGTTTGAGCTAGTATCATCCCAGTTCTCTTTGAGCATGATAGTGTTCAACAGCATTGCTTTGAGAAGCCTCCTCTCCTCTACAATGACTGGTATTCTATTTTTCCGCAAGTCCCTTACTCCATATTGTCAGGATATTCAAAATGAATTTATGACTTGCCGATATGCACCCTTCTCTAGCGCCGGAGGAATGCTAGGTTATCTTTTTTCGGGTCAGTCAAGCCAAGCCTTTAAGAATATTGAAGATAAAGTACCCTGTACATTGTCTCATCATTCCGACTTTTTAAACCGCGACCATAAAACCTCTGAGCATCAGCGCCAAGTTCCAGTGGGTAAAAATTACCCCAGTTATTTTTGTTGTCACCATCTGATTTTTCATATATCTGGCAACGTCAATTCAGAAAATGAAGCGTTGCCAGATATATGAATTATTGAACTTGCATGATATAAAAGACGTAGCCATACCAATCGGAATACTTCTGATAGATTTCTATCTCTTGTAATTCATTATCGATATCCTGATTCGCTTGCGGCTCATCGCTGTACTTCTGGCGTAAATTTTCGAGTCTTTTCTTTAATGGAGTATAATAATTGTCCCACCAGGATGATTCAGGTAGTACAAAATGACCGATTTGGCGATACCCTGACGCTTCTATAAGCTGGAGATTATCATCAATTGCTTTCATGTCAGGGTAATTAGTTTGCCAAAACTGTTTTACCTCAGTTGGGGGATTTGGCTGTAACCAGCAAAGTTCAGAAACAACGAGATATCCTCCTGTTTTGAGAAGCGTTTGCCAGGATTTCAGTCCAGTTTCAAACCCGATGATATAAATTGCCCCTTCTGACCATAATATGTCAAAGCTATGGGGGGCAAAGTCTAAGGACAACATGGATTGATTGAGGGGATTAATGGTATCAGAAACGCCCTCAGCTAGCGCCCGACGCTGCAATTCGTCTAAAAAGGGTTGATGAGTATCGACGGCGATAATTTGTCCATCGGTTAATTTAGCGAGTTCGATAGTTTGCATTCCTGGACCACAGCCGATGTCTAAAATTTTGGGTTGTGGGGGTACATTGGTTAGTAGGGAAAAGGCTTGGCGGGTGGAAGCGTTGTCACCGGGGGCTTCTCTGGGTAGGTTTTGATGGATTTCAAAGAAAATGTTCACGGGGTGTGGGGTGTAGGGTGTGGGAGATTTTGCATTAGGAAGGGCGAGTCGATAAAAGTAATCAGTTTCCGATTAACAAGAGTGCAGCGACTCGCCCCTACAATCCCACACAATCTATCAGGATTCACAACACGGGAGGAAGTCCCACATCTCTAGGCTTGACAAACTTACCATTAAACCCTACTGCTTTCCCCTCAATTGTTCTGGCTTCGGCTAATTCTCGCCGCAGTTCTGCCTTTTCCATGCCATCCTCTGTCCCCGCAATAATATAAATCAGTAATCGGGCGGCTAAATCCCGTCCTGATACCATGATTCGCTTCTTATTCGGGTCAAATAACACCCCATACCATAGAGATTGGGGCGTCTCCATCTGGCTAAATCCCCCTTCGGCGTCGTATTTACAAAGTTTCTTAAATACCATTTTTAACGATAACTTTTTCTGAAATACCACAATTCCTAACGCTTGGGTAAAGGCAATTTGCCCCACGGGACGGAAGAGGATATTCCCCTCACCGCCATTTTTCTCAAAGCTGAAACGGCGTAACTGGGGGGTTTCTTCTCCTTGTTCTAATCGTTGATAACTGGGTAAGCTGGCTAAGTGGTCAAAAAATTGATTAAAGGTGTCAATTCCGGCTTCTAATTCCTCATCATCGGGACGCATCGGGATTAACCCTTTCTTCTCCGGCGGTTTCCAGCGGGGGAATGGGTGGTCTAGATACCGTTGAGACATTTCATTTAACGCTTGGAGGGTGGTTAATACGGTGGATTTGGCGGCGACAGTGGCGCTATCCCAATTAACACGGGGATTGCGTCCGGGGACTTCTTTTAATAAGGGATGGTTGACGGCGATTTTGCGGGCGACGATGGAAAAACCGTCATTTTCATTTAATAGCGCCAGTTGTCCTTTACTTAAGCGTAATGCCATTAAGTTGACGTGGACGAAAATCGACCGGACGCGCCGCCTTGCTTGGTCGCGGGTTTCGCCTTTGGCGACAGCGGGGATGAATTCAATACCGATTTTTTCCTGGGCGAGGCGTTGTAGGTAGGCGGGGTCGAGTTGGTATTCGTCGATTAGGTCGTCTATGGTGATTACACTACCCACGGGTTTCTTGTTTTTGTTGTAACGTTGCAGTCTTCCGGTTTTAAGTAAGGTCATTAGTCCCTGAACACCCATGAGTCGGTGTTGACCATCTAGGGCGAAGATGGATACGGAGGGTGAGACATCCAGGAGTCCGACGGTTTGGTTTTGGTCAAGGGGAATGAAATCCGCCGCAGACTGGCGGGCGCGTCCTTGTTTATCCCATTCCTTGGCTTTGGGATTGTCTACCCAGGTGGGGCTGTGGACGACGAGAACGGCGGGGAATTTGTGGGCTTGGCGGGCGGCGAGGTATTGGGTGAGGGGGGCTTGACGGGACCAGTCGAGGGGACGTTGGAGGATTTCATCGACGGTTTCTTCATCCCGGATGACGTTATCGGTTTGGGGGTCGAATTTTTGCCGAAATAGGGGGAGTTGAGAGGCGAAGCGGACGCGGCTATCTAACCATTCTAGGGTGACAGACCCGATAAAGGCTTCGGTACTCCCCATCTGGGTTTTCTGAACCAGGAGGCGATCGTTTCTGGCTAAATGGCGATCCAATAGCAGGGCTAGCGCCTGTCGATCCTGGCTGTCTTGTTCCAGGATTTGGCTGGCGATGTCTGCTTTTGGCTTGTCGGGGCTACTCATCGGTTTTATAATATTTTTGTCTGTTTTTAAAAATAACTAATTTAATATTTTTATGTCAAATTGGTTTTTAAAAACTAAAATTGTGCCATACTAGGGATGTCACCTGTGAGGGCTTGTTGGGGTGGGTTTAGCCAACAGCTACAGCCCTCACCCCCAGCCCCTCTCCCAAGCTTGGGAGAGGGGAGTAAGAGAGGATCTTACTTTTCACCGAGAACCTATCAACAAAATCCTCCATGAACCAATATTTTAATAACTACAATGAGTAACCCAGTAAAGGTTTTAGATCCGAATTCTATGGAGGCGTATCGTACACGAGTGCAATGTTTCGCAGGTGAGTTGAAAGCTGCCAAAAATCAGGTTGCGCGTGTGAATATTGCCTTAATCTTAGCGGATGCAGCAACAACATTAGTTAGCACGGCTGGAACACGATGAATGGCAAAACCCAAATTCCTAATCGGTAAATCAATGGAAATAAACCCAATTTTATTACTAAACCTATAACAAAGGACAAAGGACAAAGGACAAAGGACAAAGGACAAAGGACAAAGGACAAAGGACAAAGGACAAAGGACAAAGGACAAAGGATGAATGACAAATGACCAATCACCAAGGACTGATTCCTTCCTTCGAGTACGTTTTACCCGCCATTCGAGGGATTCAAGCGGGACGGGAATATTATGTGTCGATGTGTCCAGTGCGATTTATTCCTAAGCTGTTTGCGAGGGAGGATGAAGAGAATCCACCGGATCAGAGAGTCGCGCGATCGCTTAATTCTAAACGAGTCCCAGATATTGCTAACTATATTCTGAATAATCCTGATAATTACACCGTTTCCGCGATTACCGCCGCGATTGATGCTGATATTAATTTTGAACCCATTGGTACTGAGAAAGAAGGGCGAAAAATGGGACGCTTACGAGTTCCTATGGATGCGCGGTTTCAGATTACCGATGGACAACATCGCTGCGCGGCGTTTGAATGGGCGCTGAAGCAGAATCCGGCGTTGGGGTATGAGACGGTGGCGGTTATTTTAGTGTTGGATATTGGCTTGCGCTATTCCCAGCAGATGTTTTTGGATCTCAACCGTTATGGGGTTCATCCCGATGCTTCCCTGGCGATTCTCTATGATCATCGCCATCCCCAAGCAACTGTGGTCAAAGCAGTGATTAGAAATATTAATGTGTTCCGAACCCTAACGGATAGGGAACATCGGACATTACCTGTGCGATCGGGGAAGCTATTTACACTGCATACCCTCTATAATGCTACGTCTATGCTGTTGGCGGATTGGCAGACGGCTGAATTGGAACAGCAGATTGATTTGGCAATCCGGTATTGGCAAGCTGTGAGTTATTGTATTCCAGATTGGGAGGCGGTGAGACAACGGACTGTAAGCGCCAGGGAGATGCGACAGGATTATGTTCATAGTCATGGACTCGCACTTTTGGGATTGGGGGCGGTAGGGTCAGTGTTACTCTCGGTTTATCCCCAGAGTTGGGAGGAACGGTTGCAGGAATTGCGGCGAATTGACTGGTCGCGTTCTAATCCCGATTGGGAGGGGCGGATTATGGTCAAGGGTCAGATTTCGCGATCGCGAACCAGTATAGGGCGCATGGTGGCTTATTTGAAAAGGTATTTGGGTTTACCGTTAACAAAATGATCGCCACTATTTATATCCAAGCTAATTTTGCCTTAGCTACATTAACCGCTATTCTGATTGGGCTGGCACTGGCTGAGATTTTGTAAGGTTTAGATGGATTTTTGGGATTGGGGTCTTTTTTGATAATATTTCCCTGCCAAAGTTCACCGGCTGTTGACCAATCCAGTTGGGCAAGTTGTAATACTTTTTCTGTGTCAAATGTATAAATACCTCGGTTTAATGCTAAGTAGAGCAAGCGTCCAAGAATTTCTAGTCCAACACTCCTACCTAAAATACAGTCTTCTTTGAATGTAGCAATGTCTTCAACAGTCAAGTCATCAACATTAGTTTCACAAATGTATTGCGTTTTACTGCATTCTGAAAAAAACTGATTTAGATAACTCGCTAAGGCGTCAGAGGCTTGTTCAACGTCATGTTCTTTTAGAGCATGATTTGGATCATTGACAAAAGCACAACTTACTAATTTAGCGATATAATTCGTTGTGTAAATCAATTTCTTTTTTGTAGATGGAGAATTTTTAATGCGTTCTGTCTTATCTTCAAACATGGAAACTTGCTCAATTAAATTTTTAGTAATCCCAACTGTACCTTCAAATTCACCAAAGGACAAAAGTAGAGATTTATCCAATGCTTTAGTTTGAGCCATGTCTCTAAAATCAGTTTGACACTGGCTAAAATTCCCCTCTAAAACCAGCGTTATGGGAAAATCATTATCAGCCACTGACTCGCCATCGGGACTTTCTATGAGTTCATGAATCGCACGCTTACGATGCTGTCCATCCGTAACATCTAACTTAACCCCACGAGGAATGATGACTAGACAAATTCCCCTTCCTAATTCGATTACCTCAATCTTCTCTGGATCAACATTGGCAGTTAGGGTGCCGACAATCCAGGGTTTGTCTTTACCAATACGATTGAGAATATAGTGTTTAATTTCATCTGTATGCCCTTTTACCTCTGGACGATTTTTACCCGAATCAGGATTGTTATCCGTGGAGGGTTTAGCTTGAAGCAGAGTAGGCAAATCATCGGCAGGAACGTTAATCTGGATCATTTGACGCTTGCCCTGCCGGAAAATCAGCCCAGGATAGCACTTTTGACGGTGATGCTTAGCAAAGTAAGGCTCAAGAACTTCGTCAAGCCGCTGATTGGATTCAGACTGGAGGAGGTTGTAATCAGACATATAAACTAATAAAATCAGTGAAGTCATACATATCTATTCTAATTATGACTCGCTGGAAACGGAAACCGGGAAAATACGGACTTTGAACTATGACACAAGCCCATCAGACGTCTCTCTTTCCACCACGCACTGTGGCTGAGTTAGTGGAAGATATACAGAAGCTAACAGCAGAAATTCAAGATTTATACTGTCAAGATGAAATACCCTTCGTTATTGGCTGGAGTGGCGGAAAAGATAGCACAGCCGTATTACAGTTAATCTGGAACGCGATCGCAGCGTTGCCAGCGGAAAAACGGACAAAAACGGTTTACGTTATCACAACAGACACACGGGTAGAAAATCCGATTGTCTCTACCTGGGTTCGTAAATCCTTGGAAAGAATGAAGCAGGCAGCAAAAGAGCAAGAAATGCCGATAGAACCCCATTTGCTCTATCCGAAAACTGAACAAACATTTTGGGTAAATTTAATTGGCAAAGGATATCCAGCACCACGCAACCAATTTCGTTGGTGCACCGAACGTCTGAAAATTCATCCGGCTAACCATTTTATCCGTGAAGTTGTTCGCATGAATGGTGAAACAATTCTGGTGTTGGGTACTCGTAAAGCAGAAAGTGCTAAACGTGCTGCCACAATGGAAAAGTATCAAGCGGGTAGACTTCGCGATCGGCTCAGCCCTAATGGTAGTTTACCCAACTCTCTAATTTACTCTCCGATTGAAGATTGGCGCAACGATGAAGTTTGGCTTTATTTGATGCAGTGGCAAAATCCTTGGGGTAATACTAACAAAGACTTATTCTCGATGTATCAGGGCGCAACAGCCGATAATGAATGCCCTTTAGTTGTTGATACCTCAACGCCTAGTTGTGGGGATTCTCGGTTTGGTTGTTGGGTTTGCACCATGGTTAATAAAGATAAGTCCATGGAGGCGATGATTCAAAATGATGAGGAGAAAGAGTGGATGCAGCCTCTGCTGGATATTCGCAATGA
Source organism: Coleofasciculus chthonoplastes PCC 7420 (assembly GCF_000155555.1). Lineage (GTDB taxonomy): Bacteria > Cyanobacteriota > Cyanobacteriia > Cyanobacteriales > Coleofasciculaceae > Coleofasciculus > Coleofasciculus chthonoplastes_A. Next base: position 149,847 of record NZ_DS989849.1, on the reverse strand, counting down.
TTTGGATATTAAAGACGATCACGATAAGAGAGACTTCCGCCGCATCTACGGTAGAGTTGAACTCTTTGAACGCAATGTTGATGGTGAAATCTCCGTTAAACCGATTCATGGTCCCTATACAAAATACTGGCGGGAACATTGGTTAAGACGAGTATTAGAAGCCCAAACCCATGTCCGGAATACTGCGCCCCCAGAGATGCGCGACATCACTCTAATTACTCCAGAAGAACTTAGCGAAATTCGCCGTATCTGGTTAGAAGAAAAGCATGAATTTGACGACAGCTTACCTCGCATCTATGAAGAAGTCACAGGCGAACCATTCCAAGATTCCCGCCCTAGCGCCGAACGCAAACTTTTGGGTAGTGATGAATGGACAGTCTTAGAAGAAATCTGTGATGCGGATGAAATGCACCTGGAACTTATGGCAAAACTCCTCGACACCGAACGCCAATATCATACTAAATCCCGACGCGGTATCTATGAAGCCCTAGAAAAATGCTTTAATAGTAGTTCTCGTTCTAGAGAAGACGCGATTGACCACGCCTACTATCAGCGACATCTGAAAAATACGGTTCAAGATATCAAACATGATTTATCAGAAGTTCATGAATTGAGACAGGCTTGGGATAAGCCGAAGGAAGAGAAACCTAAACAGCTATCCTGGGCGAGTTTGAAATTCCCTGAACCCGATTCAGAGGATACTGAAGATGTAGATGGATAGCCTTTGTTTTCCCCTTTTTGCCACGGCGATTAAAATCGCTGCTACACAAACAAAGTCCGCCTACGCGGACTCAATTATAACGGGGGTGGGAACCCGGATTGAGTAGGATAGGACAAATAACGAAGATTGGCTGTCCTCTGCAAAAAATTAGTAGAGGTGTTGCATGAAACATCTCTACAATTGATATTCACATTCTATTTTGGGTTATGGTGCAAACAATTCCAGCGAGAACGATTACTTTACATGACCTGGAAACTCAATTGGGTCTTACATTCATTGAAGATGACCACTTCTTCCGGGACTTGTATAATGTGTTGCGAGTTTTAAAACATCTCGCTTCGTTCGTAGTAGGCACTTTAGTGCCATAAGCGCTAAAGCGCTTACTACAAACTTACTATAAAGTGATATTTATATTCGGTTAAAGATTATTCCTGATTTTATACGCCCGTCCACATTAGCCCCTGACTATGATATTTCTGGAACTCGCCCTGCAAAACTTTGGTCCCTATCAAGGGCGACAGGTGATTAACCTCCGTCCCGAAACCAACAATTCTAGCCATCCGATTATTCTATTTGGCGGGATGAATGGTGGCGGGAAAACCACTCTAATGGACGCCATTCGCCTCAGCCTTTACGGTTCCCGCGCCCAATGTTCCACTAGGGGAAATTTAAGCTATAATGACTTTCTCACTCAATGCGTTAACCGGAACACTCCGCCCACGGAAAAAACTCGTATTGAATTAGCCTTTGAAGTCGTCGAAGAGGATAAACCTAGAACTCTGAGAATTGTCCGTTATTGGACAAAAGAACTCAAAGATGGGAAAGATACGCTAGGTATTTTAGTCGATGAAGAGTGGCCCGATAAAGCCCTGGCAAATACCTGGGATGACTATATCGAAAATCTGCTTCCTCTGGGTATTTCTAACCTGTTTCTCTTTGATGGGGAACAAGTCAAAGAATTGGCTGAATTGGAAACTCCACCTCCGCTAGTGGTAAGTGCGATTCAATCCCTGCTTGGGTTAGAACTTGCTGAACGCCTATCCACAGATTTAGATATTCTCGCTAGTCGTAAGCGCCGGGATATTGCCAATCAGAAAGAACTGAAAACATTAGATAATATTGAAGCTAAACTTATTGACCAAAAGGAAAGACTGGATGCGGCTGAACAAGACAAAAGCGCCCTTAAATCTAAACTCGACTATGCCACAAAAAAACAACATTTAGCCTCGGATAAATTTATCTCCGAAGGCGGTAAACTTGCCAGCGAACGCAGTCAACTGGAAGCCCAATCGGAAACGCTGATTGAACAAGCGAATCAGGTACGTCAAGAAATGCGAGACTTGGCGGCTGGTGTGCTTCCCTTGTCTCTGATTTCTCCGTTGCTGGAACAAGCGAAAGCCCAAGCCGAACAGGAACAAAAACAGCACCAAATTAAACTGACACGGGAGGTATTGAAAGAACGGGATGCTCGGTTAATTCAGTATATCAAAAAAATCTCCTTAACCCCCAAGCGAGTCAATCAGATTCAATCGTTTCTAGAGAGTGACAATCAAGAACTGGATCAAGAAATTGCCGCCCAAGAGGAACCATGGTTGTTAGCCGATGAAGCCGCTATCACTCGCCTAGAAACCCTGCTGAACTATGAACTCTCAACCGCACAAACCAACGCCCAAAGCCAACGGGAACGTCTGCAAACCCTAGAAACTGAAATTGATGCGTTAGATCGGCAAATTGCTACGGCTGCATCGCCTGAAGCCTACAACACCCTGAAACAGGCATTTACTGACGCCCAAAATCAAGTGGTTAAGGTTAAAGCGGCTTACGAAAATGCATCTCGCCGTTGTGAGGAAATCAAGAACAAAATTACTAAAACGAAAAAAGAGTTGGAAACTTATGCGGATGAAACGATTAAACTGAAAAATAATCAGCATATTATTAATTCTATTGCCAAGGTGCAAGCCACATTAGAATTATTTCGGGAGAAATTAACGCTGAAAAAACTGAACAAACTGGAAATCGAAGTCACCGAATGCTTCCGTTATCTGCTGCATAAATCCGACTTAGTTCACCGTGTCGCCATTGACACCCACAGCTTCAGCCTGTCTCTCTATGATCCGGAAGGACAACCGATTCCCAAACACCGTCTCTCGGCGGGGGAAAAGCAACTATTAGCAATTTCCTTTCTTTGGGGACTCGCCCGGGTTTCGGGGCGTCATCTTCCGGTGGCGATTGATACACCGTTAGGACGGTTAGATTCCTCTCACCGGAGTAATTTAGTGGAACGGTATTTTCCCACGGCGTCTCATCAAGTTATCCTGTTATCCACGGATACGGAAATTAGGGAAACTGAGGTAAAACGCCTGCGGGAATTAGACGCGATCGCGCAAGAGTATTGCCTGAATTATGACCCCCAAGAACGGCAGACGATTGTGGAACCGGGTTATTTTTGGTAAGGATTAGGGGAGAATGGGTTGGGGTAGTTTCGCGATCGCACGCCGCATCTCCCCCAGCTTCCAGACGCGCCATGGCACGTCTCTACATTGCTTCCCCTGCTTCCCCTGCACCCAGACGCGCCGTGGTGCGTCTCTACTTGGCATCTCCCGGTTTATTCAATGCCGCCAAATATTTACTCAGCGCTTCTGCTAACTCTTGTTCTGGGGATTGCTTTTTCGCTGGAGGTTTTTTCTTCGGTGCAAAGCCGCCAAAGAACCACATCCAAAACAGGGCATACATTGCAATTATTACAAAACCAGACATGATAATAATAAATCCTAAAAGACACTCGTGAAACAAGTCTGCTGAGATTCTTCAGGATAGAATTTATTCTATCCGGATAAAATTCAGCTAGTTAGCACCCTCTTTTAGCGATTTCAATACGATTTTATCCTCTATTATTTCAATAGTCTGGTTTTCTACCTGAATTTGGGGATTAAATCCAGTTCCCAGAACCTCAACCTCAGACGCTGTACCGGATTGAACGGTCATGACAACAATAAAGCGATCGCGCCCTGTGGCTTGAATCCTTCCTCCTGTCTCACTGGGGATAAATTCCAGGTTCACATCGGAGGGTGTAATAAAGGTTCCTTGCATCGTCGCCCCGGATTCCGCCTCTAGGGTAAACTGTTGACCCTGAATCGTCACCTTTTCCTGGGTATGCATAATCCAGGTTTGATTCGGTTCTGCGGCGTCAACCACTTGATCCACCAAGACAAACAACCCCGGTACACCAGATGCGCCACTATAATCCACCGCTAGCGATCGCAACCAATTCTGGTGTTGTAAACTAACCATACCCGACCCATCGGCACTTGCCTGAAATCCCGTCAGTTTCGCCGTCTTCCCCGCCTGTTTTTCCGGTAACAACACCACATTTTCGTCTCTCTGTTTCCCATCAGATGCCATTCCCGCCGTCGCCCAGCGCCCTCCTAATCCCCAAATACGGAAACTTCCCGCATCGGGAAATGACCAATGTCCGCCTCTGGGTTTTTCTCGCTTGACAAAAATACTGGTGACAAAATCATTCTCATCTCGCCATTGATTCCGGAACGTAAAAAAGCCTTTTTGGGCATCTACCACTACCCGCCCCCATACCTTGGCGGGATTCTGGGGAGTTACCCCTTGAGGATATCCGGCGAAAACATACGCCGCTTCATGGGGTAACTCAATGCCAAAACTGTTATCCCCATTCCTCCCCCAATGACGGTTAAAGAACCACATAACTCCCGGTAGCAGCCGTTCCGGTACTATCCCCAATCCTACTGCAAAGATAGAACCCGTGGGGCTTAAGCGATGACGCCCATAGCTGGGAATCGCCACTTCCCCGTCTTCACCTACCATCCGGGTTACATACTGGGGTAGAAACCAAGCCGCGTGCGATCGCGTGACCAAATCTTCCCCCAACACTGTCTGATACGCTTGTAAAAAGGGCATCACCGTGAGAAACCAGGGTTCGGTACTATAATGATCCCCCTCAGACCCAAAACCGCGATCGCCAATGCCAATGGTAAGATAGCGTTTAATATTCCGTTCCGCCACTTTCAGCCAACGCCACGTCTCTACATCCCCCTCCTCCAGTAGCGCCAACGCCGCTAACCCCGCCGCCCCTCGCGCCCTCGCATTCCAGTTACTTGCTGGGTTAGGATTCCAGCCATTACCCGCTGTTCCCTTCACCAGCAGGGCGGTTTGAGTGGCTAACCAATCCGCCACCTGTTGTACCTGTTCCTCATTCCAAGCCGGATAACACAAATCATACGCCAACGCCACGCCTGCAACTACTGTAGAATGTTCCAGTAAACGGCGTCCCGGTTGGTTCATGGAATTAACCGTAATCTGCCAAGCAGTTTCGGCGGCGGTTTGATCCTGCTGGATTAGGGAGAGGAAGCAGTAACCAGCAGCGTGATAGCCCCCAGTTGGCACATAGCCATCGTAATAGATGGGTTGATCTAGACTCCGTTCCAACTGTGCCAGAATCGCCTCACCCCTGGGCGTTTTAGCCTGTTGACGCAATTGGGGAAGTTGATCTTGGCGAAAGATTAACCGAGGATGTTCTTGGGGACGCAGAGGACGATGATTTGCTACAGGTTTTGACCAATGGGGACGAATAATTCCCTGGACTTCTCCCTTGACAGGTTGGTCATTTAGGGTTCCAGAATAAGTGCCAATTAGTTGATTATCGTCATGCAAGCGCACTTGGATATCATAATCTGCTTGTCCTTCTAGGGATTGCCAAGGATCAGGACTAATTTGCATCTGCACATCCAGGTTCCATAATCGTCCCCGTTGACTTGTCTGGAGAATTCCCTGATGATCCGCCTGATTGAACTTTGGCGCAAATCCCCACACCTCGCGATCGCACTCATTAGCATCACAGACTAAATCGAGTGTAATATCCTGATAAACGGGTTCCCCTTCCCAGGTTTTCCACACGCCACGTTTTAGGGTTAAACGGATATCCCCGGATAACATAGCTGGATCAATTATTTCTGCTGGAGAAGGATGAGAACCGCCTAACCAAAATAGAAATGACGCGGTGATTAAATAAAGGATTTTGTTATTCGTCATTCGTCATTCGTCATTCGTCATTCGTCATTCGTCATTCGTCATTCGTCATTCGTCATTCGTCATTCGTCATTCGTCATTTGTCATTCGTTATTGGTCATTCGTCATTTGTCATTCGTCATTCGTCATTCGTCATTCGTCATTCGTCATTCGTCATTCGTCATTCGTCATTCGTCATTCGTCATTTGTCATTTGTCATTTGTCATTGTTAAGGCGCTTGTAGGGGCGACCCGCTTGCATAAATTAACAACTCCCATCCACTCAATTAGATCGGGTCGCCCTCTCCTCAAACTGATGCTACACTCTCGCAACATCTGGCTTCCCCCATGGAACAAAAAGCGAAGCAACATCTGGTCTCTCCCATGGAACAAAAAGCGAAGCAACATCTGGCTTCCCCCTTTTGAAGGGGGACGGGAGGGGGATCTAAAAGGGGGACGGAAGGGGGATCTAAAAGGTTGGATGCCAACACTTAATAAAACCAGATAACCCTCTATCGTTGAGCATGAATATAGTCCACAAAATAGAATCGGGGTTCTAGCCAAACTTTCAGCCAAGTGAATGTCGCCAAACCCAAAAATGCCATAACCATTAACGGTAAACCCAGACGCAAGCGCAACGCATCGGGAAGTAAGGCAACGCCAGAAACTGTTAACACAAAGCCCCCTAAAAGTACAACTTGTAAACGCTGCACCGTTTTCAAAGCCGCGCTACAGCTACGACAATGCTGGGTATGTTGTCGGTAACGATCCAGCACTTCCTGGCGGTTATCGTTGATAGAGATTGTATCTGAAGAATTGAGCCCCACCTGCTTCCACGGTAGGGTTCCTTGGCAGTATTTATCAAACCATTTACGAAACTCAATCACAAAGCGATCAGCACTGGTTAGCAATTTATAGGCAGTTTTCCAGCTTTCCACTGATTGGCGTTGTTGGAGAAAACGCTCTTGCTGATGCAACAAAATCATATCCCCATCCAGTACCAGATTGCGGACTGTAATATGATTCCACCAGCGAGGGGTTAACCGCGATAAGCTTTTGGCAAAATTACGAGGAAACTGAGCTACTATCCGTGATTTACCGGGAGCAACTGGGATACAGTAAGTTACCAATCCCACCTGCTGTCCTTTGTCGCCAAAACTGATAGCATATTCCAAATGACAAGGCGGCTCAAATGTCATTTTTGTGTTAAAACGTCCGACAGTATTCCCCTCAATTCGATTGGCAGTTGATTGGACAATTTCGATAGCAATGGGCTGGGCTTGATCCCGATTTCCCTGAACACCGTGATGGGCAAAGGGAACATGGCTAGGATCAGCAATATTTTCCACTAAGGTTTGCCAATCATAGTCCAAGTCACGCACCATCGAAGACCAAACAAACCCTTTACTGGCATCAACTTGGGGCGATAGGGGGCGAGGAGTAGCCGCCGCTAGTTCTGGGGAATTGGCATCGAGCCAAACCCAAAGTAAATCATTTTCCTGGCAACAGGGAAGAGTTTGTACACAGATATTATCTTGATTGTTGGTCACAATTTGGGGAGTTTCGGCTTGGGGAATATGAGTACAAATTCCTTGAGAATTAAATTGCCAACCATGGTAACTGCATACCAAGTTCCCTGTCTTTTCATCAACACGCCCTTCGCTTAAGGGTGCTAACCGATGAGGACATTGATCGAGAAAAACACGATAGGTTGGTGAGGAAGGTGGTTTCCAAATCACCAAGCGCAACCCCAAAACGGTTACGGGAGTGGGTTGTTTGGGGTCGAGATCTTCAACCGGGGAGAGGGGATACCACTGTTGAAAGAAGTTAAATTCGCTTGACATAAGTGGGTTATCCTATAAAAAGGTAAAAAACAGAAGGCTTTAAGGTTTATGATATCTGGTTTTTTGCCTCTTGTTAATAGGTGGGTGTTGGCAACCGCTCTGCCTTTTAATTTCTGGTGGATGGTTGCGATTGGTACAAGGTGTGAATGCCTGACAAAGGTGATACCTTGATTAGGCTGTCATGCATTTAACTTGGGTATTAGTAGCGAGCAAGATGCAAAGCCTGCGGCATGGCTTCGCTAAACGCACGACAAGGCTTTCGCCATTATTGACATTAAGGTTTAAATGCCGAACAGCTTACCGATAAGAACACACAATAAAGGCACTTGTCGGGGCGACCCGCTTGCATAAATTAACAACTCTTGTCCACCCAATTGGATCGGGTCGCCCTCTCCTCAAATTTAACTTGACACAATAGCACGTTAGTAATAGAATATTTATTCGCAAATCTTTCTGCTATTCATAACCGATACAACTCCTCTCCGGAAAACGTTCAGATGTAAATTAAAATTAATTAAACCTAAATTAGCTATCGTTTTTTATAATTTTATAACTTCAAGGAAAAAAATACTGGCATAAGCGAAAAAATTGAGCTATAGATCCTTCCTTAACTCTTACTCCCATGAAATCTGCTCAATGGTGCTTTAGTTGGTTGTTTCTAGTTGCGGGTTTAATTTTGGTGGTGAAGACAGCGCCGACTACAAACGCTGAACCCATCACCGCCGCCCCTGATGGTACGGGGACAATGATTACGCCGGAGGGGAATCAGTTTAACATTTCCGGGGGGAGTCTGGATGCAGATGAGGCGAATCTCTTCCACAGTTTTCAGGAATTTGGCTTAGATGCAGGGCAAATTGCCAATTTTCTGGCGAATCCGAATTTGAGGAATATTTTGGGGCGAGTGGTTGGCGGAAATCCCTCACTGATTAATGGCTTGATTCAGGTGACAGGGGGAACGCCGAATTTATATTTGATGAATCCAGCCGGGATTGTTTTTGGCACAAATGCTCAATTAAATGTTCCCGCCGATTTTATCGCAACAACCGCGACAGGTATTGGGTTTGGCGATAATCTTTGGTTCAATGCATTTGGGGATAATCATTATCAGCAGTTGGTAGGAGAACCCAATCAATTTGCCTTTGATTTATCCCAATCGGGGACAATTGTCAATGCTGGAAATTTAGCCGTTTCTCCGGGACAGACGTTAACCCTATTAGGGGGAACCGTGATTAACACCGGGGAACTAACAGCACCTGGGGGACAGATTACAATTACGGCAGTTGAAGGGTCAAATCGGGTGAGGATTTCTCAATCGGGACAGTTACTTTCATTAGAGATTACTGCGCCTCGGAATCAAGACGGGGTATTAGTGCCAATCACACCATTAAATGTCGCCGAGTTGTTAACAGGTTCAGCCCAAACGGTAGAGACTGGCGTTGATGTCACTCCATCAGGAGAAGTAAAACTAGCAGACTCTCAGATAACCCTACCCAATGAAACAGGAGTTGCAATTATTTCTGGCACAATCGATGTTTCCACGATTGACGAAACCATTGGCGACACCGTTGACGACACCGTAGGGGCGCAAGGCTTTGCGCCCTCCTCCTCACCCTCAACTGGCGGTGAAATCAATGTGATTGGCAAAAAAGTTGGCTTACTTTCCGCCAATCTTGACGCCTCTGGTATCAATGGTGGCGGTACGGTAAGAATTGGTGGGGATTATCAAGGGGAAGGCACTATTCCCAATGCTGATATCACATTTGTTAGCGAAAATTCAACCATTAATGCAGATGCTTTAACTGATGGGAATGGGGGACGGATTATTATTTGGGCAGATGAAGCCAGCCGATTTTATGGAACAATTACAGCACGAGGCGGTAGCGAAAGTGGTGATGGTGGCTTTGCTGAAATATCGGGCAAACAGTATCTAGATTATGCTGGCACTGTTAATTTACTAGCGATGCAAGGTCAATTGGGTCAGTTGCTCTTAGACCCCGAAAATATAACCGTTATCGCAGGTGAAAATACTCCCAATCAACTAGCCGCAAATGATGCATTTAATGATCCTGGAGAAGATAACACGATTAATAATGGCACGATTAATGCTGCCGTGGCAAACGTGATTCTGCAAGCAACTAATAATATTACTTTTGATGCAGCGATTAATATTAGTGCAAGCGGAGTCGGAATTACCGCTCAAGCCAATAACGAGATTGTCGTTAATCAGAACATTAGAACGAATGGTGGGAATGTCACCCTTAATGCTGATTTCGATAATATAAATGGTGGTATTCTGGACATTACCAATGCCACGATTGATACAGGAGGTGGAAATTTCATCGGCACGGGTAGGGGTAATGCTGCCTCTACTGCTGGCGTTACTATTAAGAACAGTACCATTAACACTGGAGATGGCAGTATTGATATTACAGGTACGGGAGGTGACGGTGGTGACAACAATTTCGGTATTGTTGTGAACGATGGTAGTGTAATAGAAACAACTGGAATAGGTGCGATTACTCTAACAGGTACAGGTGGAAATGGGATAGATAATAATGACGGAATTAGTATTAGTAATTTAAACTCCCGTATCTCTTCCGTGAATGGAACGATTAGTTTGACAGGTAATGGTAGTGCGGGAATGGGAGAATTTAACGATGGTATTTCTATTGTCGAGGGTAGTGTGGTGACATCCTCCGCAACCGGGAATATCACTCTAACAGGTACAGGCGGAAGCGGAACGAATGGTAATGATGGGATAAAAATGCAAGATGCGGGTTCGGCTGTTTCTTCCGTGAATGGAAATATCAGTTTGACAGGGAATGGTGGTGCGGGAACGGGAGAATTCAACGATGGTATTTCTATTGTCGAGGGTAGTGCGGTGACATCCTCCGAAAATGGAAATATCACCCTGACAGGTACAGGCGGAAGCGGAACGAATGGTAATGATGGGATAAAAATGCAAGATGCGGGTTCGACTGTTTCTTCCGTGAATGGAATGATTAGTTTGACAGGTATTGGCGGTGAGGGAATGGGAGAATTCAACGATGGTATTTCTATTGTCGAGGGTAGTACAGTGACATCCTCCGGAACCGGAAATATCACTCTAACAGGTACAGGCGGAAGCGGAACGAATGGTAATGATGGGATAAAAATGCAAGATGCGGGTTCGACTGTTTCTTCAGTTAACGGAACGATTAGTTTGATAGGTATTGGCGGTACGGGAATGGGAGAATTCAACGATGGTATTTCTATTGTCGAGGGTAGTGCGGTGACATCCTCCGAAAATGGAAATATCACCCTGACAGGTACAGGCGGAAGCGGAACGAATGGTAATGATGGGATAAAAATGCAAGATGCGGGTTCGACTGTTTCTTCAGTTAACGGAACGATTAGTTTGATAGGTATTGGCGGTACGGGAACAGGAGGATTTAACGATGGTATTTCTATTGTCGATGGTAGTGTGGTGACATCCACCGCAACCGGGAATATTACCCTGATAGGGACAGGCGGAACCGGAACGGATAATAATAGTGGGATAAGACTGGGAGATGCAGGTTCGAGTATCTCTTCAGTCGATGGAGATATTAATCTGACGGGTACAGGTATTGGCATGGGTGACGAAAACTTCGGTATTCTTGTCACAGACGGTGGTGTAGTGGAATCGTTGGGAATCGGAACAATTAGTTTTAAGGGAACGGGTGGAAACGGACAAAATATTAATGGTGGAATCAGGATTGTTGGGACAAATTCTCGTGTTTCTTCAGGTGATGGAAATATTAGCCTAACAGGTACTGGTGGTAATGGTACTGGACAAGAAAATCACGGTGTTTCGATTCAAGAGGGTGCTTTAGTTCAATCAACAGGAACAGGTGCGATTGAAATTACAGGTACAACTGACGCAACCAGTAATGGAGAATTCGGGAACGATGGTATTTCTATTGTCGCTGGCGGCGGCGTAGAATCCACTGGAAGTGGAAACATTACTCTCGTGGGAACAAGTGGACAAGGAACGATGAGTAATGATGGTATTGTCGTTATCGAAGAAAACTCCAGAGTTACCTCAATCAACGGTGATATTTTCCTTCAGGGAACTAGTCAAGGAACAGGAACAAATCATTATGGCATTTGGGTGGGTGGGTTTAGTGTTTTAGGGTTTGGTGGCGGTGTTGTTCAAACAACCGGGACAGGTAATATTAGTCTAGAAGGAATAGTTAACGGCGCAGATAACACCAGCCAGGGAATTTTAGTTGGAGATGATGGTGGAATTGCCGCTAGCGGATTAGGTAATATAAGTCTCACGGCTAATGAAATCAGGTTAGGAACAATTCAAGGCAATACTCTACTTCAAATCCAACCACTAGACCCTAATTTAGGCATTACAATTGGCAACACGATTAATGATACTCGCTTGAATCTTAATACCAACGAACTCACTAATCTACAAAACGGATTTACTCAACTTATTATCGGAGGCGACAATAACACCGGTGTAATCACATTGGCGGGTGATGCGACATTTAATGACCCCGTTACCTTACAAGCCAATTCGATTAACTACACAAGCGGTACGTTATTCGGAGACGACAACGCCACATTAACGCTATTGGCAAACCAAGATATCAGCACGGGCGATATTTTCAATCCCAGTCGGGACATTAGTTTAACCAGCGATAACAGCACCGTTACTACTGGAAACCTGAATAGTTCTGGAAACAGCGGCGGTAATATCGTAATCCAAGCAGCACAGGCGATTACAACAGGCGAAATTAATACTAGTGGGAGTGTTGGTGATGGCGGTAATGTTATTTTAGACCCCAGTGGCGATATTCAGGTTAGCGTGATTAATGCCCAAGGTGGGAGTAATGGAAACGGCGGTAATGTTGATATCACCACAGAGCGATTTTTCCGGGCTACGAACGATTTTACTGACCAAAATGGGAGTCTTACCAGTATCTCTACAGCAGGCGGAATCGAAGGTGGTGATATTACAATTCGTCACGGGGGCGGTGTGCAAGGAACTCCGTTTGATGTGGGAGATGGAACAACCAATGGGACAAGTGCAGGGATTAGTAGTGGTGAGTTTACGATTTCCCCGTTTGAATCGTTTCCGGGTAGTTTCACGTTAGGAAATATTCAGATTATTACCCCGACAATTACGGGAACTTGTCCACCTTATTGTTCCCAGACTGATGACACTGACGATATCACAAAAGAGAGTGCGATAGTCGCGAGTTCCCCGGTTTTCAATCCAATAGCTGAAGCTGAAGCGGCGTTTACGAATCAATATGAGGAGTATTTTGGGTTAGGGGATACGCCAATTATTACCTTGGCACAAGCCCAAGCCACGTTACAACGAATTGAACGGGTGGCTGGGGTGAAACCTGCGCTGGTTTATGTCATGTTTGTGCCGACAAATGCGTCAGTTAAGCATTTAGGGAAACGCAGAGGAACGCAGAGGGTAGCGCAGAGGTTCGCAGAGGGGGATGGCGGTTTGGTGGCGATGTCTGAGGAGGATTTGTTGTCTTCTTCAGGGGAACAATTGGAGTTGATTTTGGTGACGGCTGAGGGGAAACCGATGCGATTTTCTGTACCGGGGGCGACGCGAGAGAAGGTTTTGAATAGGAGTCAACAATTGCGTCGCGCTGTGACGGATGTGCGGATTCCTCGTCCTTATCTTCCGGTGTCACAACAGCTTTATCAGTGGTTAATTGCCCCTTTGGAAGCGGAGTTGGCGAGTCGAGAGATTAATAATTTGGCGTTTGTTGTGGATGTAGGGTTGCGTTCATTACCGATGGCGGTTTTGCATGATGGGAATGGGTTTATTTTGGAACGCTATAGTATTGGGTTGATGCCGAGTTTATCGCTGACGGATACCCGCTATGTGGATGTGAGAAATCTGGAGGTGTTGGCAATGGGGGCGTCTGAATTTCAAGATCAAAATCCTTTACCGGCTGTCCCGATTGAGTTGGCGACGATTACTGATAAATTATGGCAGGGTGAATCCTTTCTAAATTATACGTTTACTCCCCAAAGATTGAAAACAGTTCGCAATCGAACCCCGTTTGGTATCCTGCACTTAGCTACCCATGGGGAGTTTAAATCGGGTAAGCCGGAAAACTCATATATCCAGTTTTGGGATACTAGACTATCCTTGAACCAAATTCGAGAATTGGGGTTAAGTAATCCACCTGTGGAACTGATGGTATTAAGCGCCTGTCGTACAGCGTTAGGGAATGAAGAAGCTGAGTTAGGATTTACTGGCTTGGCAGTACAAGCGGGAGTAAAATCAGCGTTGGGTAGTCTCTGGTATGTCAGTGATGACGCGACGTTGGGGTTAATGACTACCTTTTATTCCCAGTTAAAAGAAGTCCCGATTAAAGCTGAAGCATTGCGACAGGCACAGTTAGCGATGATTCGGGGTGAGGTGCGAATAGAAAATGGTCAATTGGTGACTCCGAATTATACGATTCCTTTACCGCCCCAGTTAGCTGATTTACCGGATAGAGAATTGACGCATCCTTATTATTGGAGTGCGTTTACATTAGTGGGAAGTCCGTGGTAAAAATTGGGATAAGCTTAGAAGGAAAAGGGCGGGTTTTGTTTAAAGGTTATCAGTGGGTATCGCAATTAAGCGGCTAAACCCGCCCCTACACCGCATCTACACTTGACTGATTACTTTTTCTTTTTCAAGGCTTGTGAAATCGCACCTTCTAATTCTCGCTTACTCAACTCAGTAACAATAAACACTTCTTGAAAGGTTTTACCAGAGCGAGCTATAATTTTATATCCACCGCGAATGGGTACAGACACTTTTAATTCTAAGCGAGGACGATGACTTCTCGCCCGTCCAATGACAGCCGGCGTAATCGTTTGAATCCCTGTATAGCTAGTGAGACGTTCTAGAACCGGAATCAACCCGGGTAAGTGAGTTGAGTGATTCCAAACCAGTCTACCGCCATTGGACTTACCCATGATAAGTTGTACATCTAAATTGCATATCGATCAGTTTTGTGCAAAATCATTACCCCCTCTCCCAGACGTAGCATTCTACGTCTCTACATTTACGCCGCCTCCAGGGGAGCCATAGTTAATCCAGCCCGACTTAGCTGTTGGTGATAGAGTTCAGCTTGTTCCTGAGGACCAACCCAAACAATGGCTTGACCTTCAAAGTGAACCTGATTCGTCAGTTTCCAAGCGTAATCGCTGCTCATTCCGGGAATATACTTCACCAAGCAGTCATGGACATGCTGAAAGGTGTTGAAATCATCATCGAGAACAATCACCTTATAGTTAGGATAAGGCTTGCGGGTAACTTGACGCGATTTTTCAGGAGCTTGAGTTGGTGCAGCAGATGTCGCTGAACGAGCTGCTGAAATTACCACAGTCATAGGGCTTGTAACAAAATTCTGCTAAAAAATTCAAAAACGTATTATTCTAGTTTACCGCAGTTTGGCATCAGTTACTCATATTCATCACGGAAGTCTACCATAGGGTTCTGCGATCGCAACGTTAAAATCCGTCTGAGGTAAGGGTAGGCGTATTATCCTCAACAGCATCAACCCCATGAGGATAATCACGGTATGCCGTTAACGGTTTAGAATGTTTCATAAATCGGTGGACACAAGTAAAATTAAAGATTGTCAATGGGGGTTTAGGGACAATTGTAGGGGCGGGTTTAGGGAATCAATTCAGCTAGTCACCAATAACTGAACAACAAAACCCGCCCTCCCCACTTGAAAAGCGCTGTAAGTGTTGTAGAACGGATAGGAAATCACGCATTCGTAGGGGAGAAGCATTAACATCCAGATTTTTCGATTTTACCTAACCCCTGAATTTGGTAAAGCCTCCATCCCATTAGGCGTTTGTAACTTTTGCATAACAAACTCTTGATTAACCAATGCTTGCGGATGAGATGGATTCAATTCTAATGCGGTTTGCAAGGCTTCCAAGGCTTGAGGATATTGCTCTAAAAACCGTAGCGCTATGCCTTTACCTGCCCAAAAATCAGCATTCTCTGCATCGATCGCGATCGCACGATTATAAGTGACTACAGCATCACGGTATTGATTTAATGCCATGAGTGATAACCCCCTATTATACCATGCTGCTGCCAAATCCGGATTAATGCCAATTGCTCGTTCGGCTGCGGTGATCGCCTCTTGATAGCGTTGCAAACGGAAATCTAAGCCACTCAGATTCACCCAAATCTCTGCCAGAGTCAGAATATTGCCCACGTTCGCATCCCCTAACAGCGCCCGTTGATAAGCAGCACGCGCTTCATTATACTCTCCCAATGTGGTCAGAATTCGGGCATAGTTAAACCAACCCTTCGAGGAATTGGGGTTAATCGCAATCGCCTGTTCTGTCGCCCCTAGCGCCTCTTCAAACCGCCCCATAAACCACAGCGTCGCCCCCCGACTACTCCAGGGATCAGCATAGTCAGGATTGAGTGCTACCGCCCGATTAGCGGATGCCAACGCCTCTTGAAATCGACCTAAACCCGTCAGCGCATCCGCCCGATGACTCCACGCATACGCCGCCCCTTCTTCTCCCCAACGCCCATCTCCCTCTTGAATCGCTTGATCGCAAGCGGCTAAAGCATCTTCATATTGACTCAGTTGATTCAAAGTGGCACATTGATTGGCTAAGGCTAAAGCATAATCGGGACGAATTTTCAGCGCCCATTCCTGAGAGGTTAACGCTTCACCCAGTTGACCAATAATTAATAAAACCTTACCTTGTTCCGTCCAAGCAGTTGCATCCTTGGGGTCAATCGCCAAGGCTTGATCATAAGACTCTAGAGCGGCGTCATACTGTCTCAACTGAGCCAGAATTTTACCACGATTCGTCCACGCGATCGCGGGAGTCCGATTTCCCCAATCCCCATTCACCTGTAACGCCCGTTCACAGGAATTAAGAGCATCATTCGTCTGATCAAATTGGGATAATAACAGACAGCGTTGCGCCCAAGCCAGGGAATAATCTGGATTACTTTGAACCGCTAAATCAAAGGAAAATAGCGCCTTTTCTCGTTCGGCTTGTCCCCAAAGGGCTAACCCTTGATGATACAACGCATAAGCCCGTGTCACCTGATTCCAAGTTTCATCAATTTGCAACGCCGTTTCACAGTCAGTTATCGCGGCTTCATAGTTTGCCAATTGAATATTTGCCGCGCATCGCTTTGCCCAGGCTTCAGAATGTCTCGGTTCTAGGCGAATCACCTGCCCATAAGAGGCGGCGGCTTCGGCATAATTATTTAATGCCCGTTGAATATCACCTCGATCAATCCAGGCTTGAGGTTCATTAGGATTTAACGCGATCGCTTGATCACAGGCTTCTAGGGCTTCTTCATAGTTTTTCGCCTCTTTTTGGGAAGCACAGAGGTTAGCCCAGTAACTAAAATCTTGTAACTGTAATCCCTCTTCACCTTGAGCGTTTAGACTCTGGGAGGAGGATACAGTTACCCATAAAAATGTACTTATAAAAATAGAAATAATTTTGTTATTTTTCATTCGTAATTGGTCATTTTTCATTGGTCATTTTTCATTGGGCATTTGTCATTTAGACAGGGCGGGTTTAGTGACATTAGGGTGGACAAAAAAATGATAGTAGTGAAACCCGCCCCTACACATAAAACTCTTTTCTAGTCATTGATCATTCACCTTCCTCATCTCCCTCATCTCCCCCAGCTCCCTCATCTCCCTATTGCCTATTGCCTATTGCCTATTGCCTATTTCCGACAATTATCACAATGTCCACATTTTAATCCCATCGCCTCCTTTTTAAACCCAAACGCCTTTAATAAAAACTGCCAACGACATTGGCGAGTTGTCAGGTATTGTGTCATCAGTTTCTGTACTTGGACTTGGTGAGAACTTAAGTTAACCAAAGCGCGGGAATCGGAGGATGGGTGTTTGTGATAATGAAAGGGATCTTGCCATTCCAATTGTTCCGCACTGTGCAGCAGGGCTAATGCAACCTCACCCTGGCGAAATTGTTGGCTGACAGCGGCTACATTTCCATGTTCAGGTAGCTTTTTGACTAAACGCTGGGCGTCTTGGTATTGCGATCGCATCTGATCAACAAAAAACTGACGCTTTTGCTTATCCTCTGAATTTAACCACCCCGTCGGCTCACTGATCAACGTCAGGGCGTCTGCGGGTTTGCCATCGCGTCCACCGCGACCGACTTCTTGGATATATTCTGATAATAATTGGGGAGGCTGAAAATGTACCACCCAACGCACATCAGGCTTATTGATGCCCATCCCAAAGGCGCAGGTACACACCACAAATTGGGTTTTGCCACTCAGCCAACTCTGTTCAATCTCTCGCCGTTCTTGGGAACTTAACCCGGCGTGATAGGCGGTTGTCGCATACCCCCGTTCCCCAAACCATTGGGCTAATTCCTCGCCATCTCGCCGGGAACGGACATAAACTAACCCCGATTGCCGATTTCTGGCTTGAATGAACTGTAACATCTTCTGGCGGCGTCCCCGTGGTGTCCAGACAATTTGCACGTCTAGGTTGAGATTTTGGCGATAGGGACTGATTAAAAAGGCTTGGGGGTGTTGTAATTGCAACACCTGGCTGATGGTGTCTTGGGCGCTGGGATCAGCCGTCGCCGTAAATGCTGCGATCGGGATTTGGCTGCCGGGTGGTTTAGATTTGAGTAGGGTGGGTCGTACTGCGCCTAGACGCCGATACGCGGGTCTAAAGGTATCACCCCATTGCACCAGACAATGTGCCTCATCGAGAATTAATCCATTAATTTTTAGATGGGGCTGAGAGAGTCGTTCCCAAACGGGCGCACTTAATAGGGTTTCTGGAGAGAGGTAAAGTAATCGGAGTTCCTGGTTTTCCAGGGCTTGCAGCGTGTGTCGCCGTTGTTGCGGGGTTAATTGACTATGTAACAGGGCGGCGGGTAAGTTGCGATCGCGCAATTCCTGTACCTGATTTTCCATTAGAGCAACTAACGGGGAAATCACCAAGGTTAATCCGGTTTGTAAGAGGGCGGGAAGTTGAAAACAAATTGATTTTCCCCCACCTGTCGGTAACACAATCAGTGCATCTCGCCCTTCCAAAATACTCCGAATAATCTCACCTTGAGGCGGACGGAAATTATCATATCCCCATATTTTTTTAAAGGCGATGCGGACATCGTTCCAGGATGTGGTTTCGGTCATGCTCATGGGTATGCAGATAGGTTAGGGACAGGTGTAGATATCTGAACCTGATACTTGTTTGTCTTTAAACGTTAATTTTTACTGACTAAGGGAACAATGGTTTAGGATTCCCTAGTCAGTCACTACTTTAGCATAAGCCTGTTTCAAGCAAATCTTATCAAGTTGGCTTAAATTTTTTGTTAAAACTATTCTAAAAATCAGAGCAATAAAGCTTAATTATTTTTTAAGGTTAATGGTTGTTTTGTATGTCAATAAAGGTTAGTCCGGAAGCGTTTCTCGCCGCCTATAGCGATTATATAGTGATTGTAGGGATAACCGAGGCGGATATCCAGGACTTAGACCATTATCCGATAAGCGATCGCCTTTTGGCACAGGTACTCAGTCAGATTCTGGCTCTTAATCCCGTAGTGGTGGGGTTAAGTTTGTTTCGGGATGTTCCGGTGAATTATGGGGAAACTCGTAGAGACGTTCCGTTGGAACGTCTTCTGGTGGACTTGTAGGGGCGGGTTTAGCCACTAAACCTAGCCACTCACCGATAACTTATCAACAAAACCCGCCCTGATTCAAACCTGCGTGCGATCGCCATATCCAATCCAACGGCTGCAACCATGGATGCGATAATCAATAGCAGGATTTTCTTCTTGCGTGTGAGTTTCATGGCATGACTGAATGCCCAGTAAGCCCGATATTAAACCGGAAACCGAACTACTATCCGTTACTATGACTCGAACTCGCCTATTTTCCCAACTTACCCTAACGGTTATCACCCTTGTCGGATTAACCGTTACCTTACCTCCCCGAATCAATCCCTTAGCTGTCTCACCCATATTCGCCCAAACCCAGAATACCTCAAAAGCAGAAGCCGATAGACTATTAATACAGGGATTGCAGCAATTTCAAAGGCGTCAATTTCGGGAAGCGATTGAGTCTTGGCAAAAGTCTTTATCGATTTTTCAGGAAATAGGTGATAGACAAGGTGTCGCTAAGTCTCTCACGAATTTGGGAATAGCTTACTACAGTCTCTCTCAATACGAAAAAGCGATTGAATTGTATCAGCAGTCTTTATCGATTTTCCAGGAAATAGGTGATCAGCTAGGTGTAGCTGACTCTCTTAACAATTTGGGAATAGCTTACTACAGTCTCTCTCAATACGAAAAAGCGATTGAATTGTATCAGCAGTCTTTATCGATTTTCCAAGAAATAGGTGATCAGCTAGGTGTAGCTGACTCTCTTAACAATTTTGGAAATGTTTACTACAGTCTCTCCCAATACAAAAAAGCAATTGAATTGTTTCAGCAAGCTTTACCGATTTTCCAGGAAATAGGCGATAGACGAGGTGTAGCTGACTCTCTCAATAATTTAGGAAATGCTTATAATAATCTCTCCCAATACGAAAAAGCGATTGAATTTCATCAGCAGTCTTTATCGATTCGTCAGGAAATAGGTGATAGACAAGGTGTCGCTAAGTCCCTTATGAATTTTGGAAATGTTTACGGAAATCTCTCCCAATACGAAAAAGCGATTGAATTGTATCAGCAAGCTTTACCGATTTTCCAGGAAATAGGCGATAGACGAGGTGTAGCTGACTCTCTCAATAATTTAGGAAATGCTTATAATAATCTCTCCCAATACGAAAAAGCGATTGAATTTCATCAGCAGTCTTTATCGATTCGTCAGGAAATAGGTGATAGACAAGGTGTCGCTAAGTCTCTCACGAATTTGGGATCAGCTTACAGCAATCTCTCCCAATACGAAAAAGTGATTGAATTGTATCAGCAAGCTTTACCGATTTTCCAGGAAATAGGCGATAGACGAGGTAAGGCTGGTTCTTTCATGAATTTGGGATCAGCTTACAGCAATCTCTCCCAATACGAAAAAGCGATTGAATTGTATCAGCAGTCTTTATCAATTTTCCAGGAAATAGGCGATAGACGAGGTGAGGCTGGTTCTTTCATGAATTTGGGAATAGCTTACGGAAATCTCTCCCAATACGAAAAAGCGATTGAATTGTATCAGCAGTCTTTATCGATTTTCCAGGAAATAGGCGATAGACGAGGTGAGGCTATCACGCTCTACAATTTAGGATTAACTTACCGCGCCATGGGACAAGAACAGAAAGCCAGAGAATTCTTTGAGCAAGCTGAAGCAATTAAACGAGAAATTGGCATAGATTAGGATCATTGCGATCGCACCCCGTAACCCAAACCGCAAATCGAGAATTCTTTGAGCAAGCTGAAGCAATTAAACGAGAAATTGGCATAGATTAGGATCATTGCGATCGCATCCCGTAACCAAAACCGCCAATCCCTGTCTAGGAAAGTGTTTCAGCTACGGCTAAGATAGAGCGCGTTGGCGGAGCCTGTTCCTTCAGAACGTATCGCGCGAAGCGCACCAGCCAAGCTGATCGCACACCCTAACGCTTAATATACTCTCAAGTCCAACCCAAATAACCGAATCATGAAGCGTCCAGGGATCATCCTCACCCTACTGGGAAATACCCGGAAGTTCAATCTCTATTGTGACCCCGAATTTAACTCTAACCCCAGGGGGAGGACTATTCACATCAACCTATAGTACAGCACCAGCCGGAGATTTAAGCCTGACGAATGACGATCCCTACCGTTAACTTTAATTTTTCCCACCAACTTAAACAGCTTCTTTGATTACTTCTAGCTTTTGATCGACTTGTTTCAGTGCTATTTCTAGATCCGTGGTTAGCTGTTGAGCGCCTTTTTTAGCTGACTGGTTGCAATACTTGGCGACATCTAAAGCAGATCCAATCTGAATGTCAATATCAGAACCCCACTGAGGAACAGGGTCACTATAACGGATGCTAACGGGTACAATTTTCAATCCCAAACCTGGTTGATTGGATTCGGCTTGCAGGGCAATTCGTGCCATACCGGGTTTCAGTGGATTAACGTCACCATGACGAAAAATATTACCTTCGGGAAACATCACCAGGGCTTCGCCACGACGCAGGAGTTCAACACTATGCCGGATACTGCTGATTCCCGGGTGTTTCGTATTCACCGGAAACCCACCCAGGCGGCGGATAAACCAGCCTTGTAATCCTTTCATTTCATCTTGCGACACCATAAATCGCAAATCCCTTCCTGTGACAGGTTTGCCAGCGGCATAAGCCATGGTTAATCCATCCCAACGCGATCGATGGGTGGGTGCTAAAATAACCGGACCGGTTTTGGGAATGTTGTCTTGTCCCGTCACTTGCAGCCGCCCAAAATAAAGGGGCATGAGGATACGACGCCCCAACGGATAGAAGATTGAGGTTAACCAAGGGGATACATTGGAGTTGACGGGAACTATTTTGGCGGAATTGACCGTCTTTGAATCAGGCTTGTCCAAGGTTGAGGGAGTTTGGTTCTGTTCACGGGATTGGAGTTGCATCATAAGGGATTGGGTTTTTTGTGTTTCGACTCTCCACTCTTACCTTATGAGGTCTGACTACCCCTGTCGTCTACTGAAGGGACAGTTCTGTTAATGTCATGGTTAAGCGTTGATTGTAGATCGCGCTGGCGTCGTTGGGCAAACCAGGATTTCAGATACTCTCGACATTCGGTTTCCATAATCCCCGCTAAGACAGGTAAGCGATGGTTGGAGTAGGCGCTATCAGGACTATTGGCAACGGTGCGGATTGTGCCAGTTTTTGGGTCATCTGCACCATACACCAGCAACCCTAGCCGCGCCAAGATAATCGCCCCAGAACACATGGCGCAGGGTTCTAAGGTGACATAAAGGGTGCAGGTGTTTAAATGCCAAGTATTTAAAGCTTGTCCGGCTGCACGTAGGGCGAGGATTTCCGCGTGGGCGGTGGGATCGCGATCGCGTTCTCGCCGATTTTCTCCGGTAGCGATGAGGTTATCCTGATTATCAATAATCACTGCACCAACGGGGACTTCCCCCGCTTCACCCGCCGATTGTGCGATCGCGAGGGACCTGTTCATCCAGTGGCGATGCTTTTGATAGGCAACTTGATTAATGGGCGGTAACATTTAGAGTAGATATATGAAGAAACTTTAAAACCCCCCTTGACAAATTTACTCTAATGGGAACTAAAAGCGTGTACTCTCAGCATCAATTGAGTCATTCAGCGTCTGCGGCTCCCCTAGCTTCCCAGACGCGCCATGGCGCGTCTCTACATGCTTCCCCTCACCACAATACTTATTCAGCCAGTCCTAACTATTGGGGTTTTCTGGTGCTGTGGATTATTTTACTTGTACCGTCTCTCACGGGATGTGGGAATAGTCCCAAGACAGAAGCAGGGGCGCAACCCAACCCCCCTGGTGCAGAAGAGAAAACCAGTACCGCCGTAAATGCCGCGATCGCAGAAACGGGATGGGTGGTAGAACCCATAGAGTATAAAGGTAACACTCAACCCCTACGGGATGTCTCCCTGCGCTCTCAAATCGAAGGGCGGGTGTTGAATCTAGCGGTTGATATTGGCGATCGGGTTAAACAAGGACAAATTTTAGCTCAAGTTGACGACGCCTTATTACAAACGGCTGTAACGGAAGCCCAAGCTGAACTCGCCGCCCTCAATTCAGAAGTCGCCCGCGCCCAAACTCAGGTGGGGAATGCCCAAGCCAGGGCAGAACAAGCCCGGTTAGAATTGCAACAAGCTAAGGTAGATGCAACACGGTTACAAAACCTGGCACAAGAAGGAGCAATTTCTCGACAAGAAGCTGAATTAGCCCAAACCGCCGCCGCCACCGCCCAACAAAACCTGCAAGCCACCCTCAAGCAAATTCGCACCGAACAACAAGCCGTTGCTGCTGCACAAGAACGAGTAAAGGCGCAGCAAGCTATTTTAGCTGAAAATAAGGAACGTCAATCCTATTCGTTACTCGCCTCCCCGATTAATGGTGTGGTATTAGAACGAGTCACTGAATCGGGGAATCTGGTGACACCGGGAAGTGAACTGCTGAAGTTAGGGGATTTCTCTCAGGTAAAAGTAGAAGTCCAAGTTTCAGATCGAGAATTGGCGAATATTCAGGTAGGACAGTCTGTGACAGTTCATTTAGATGCACTTGCCAATGAATCGTTTTCCGGAAAAGTGACCCGAATTTCGCCAGCAGCAGATAGTGAAGCCTTACAAATTCCCGTAGAAGTCACCATTCCCAATCCGAATCGTCAAATTGGGAGTGGACTTTTAGCCAGAGTTAAATTTACCCCAAATACCCAAGCCCAAGTCGTAGTTCCGCAAACGGCGTTAGAGGTTGGCGGAGAGTCAGGGCGTGGAGAGACTCAGACGGCGAAAACGAATAAAACCTCAGAGAAAGCAACCGTATTTGTCGTGGTTGAAAATAGGGGTGACTCTAAAGTTAAGGCACGTCAAGTAGAAATAAGCGATCGCGCCAAGGGTAGAGTGGCTATTGTATCCGGTTTAAAGCCAGGGGAACGGTTTGTCGTTCGCAGTGATGCGCCGTTAAAGGATGGGGATACGGTGCGTTTGAGTATTTTATCAGTAACCCCATAAACCACGGCGATTGAAATCGCTGCTACACAAACAAAGTCCGCCTACGCGGACTAATTTCTAACGGGAGTATTGATCATCATGTCCGGTTAAACACCTTGACAATCTTCCTTCTAGAAGAAGGAAGATTCTATGGAAATTTCGTTCCATATATCCCGATAAACGGGTTCCCAGGCACACGATGTTCGCCTTATATAGCATCGTGTGAATAAAAACACCTGAAACGATGGTACTGCTATATTAGTCCACTTTAGTGGACTTGAGCTATTAGCCCGGAGTTTGAACTCCGGGCTTCGGGCGGATGTCGGGGCTATTCATTTAACACAACTTGTTGAAAAACACAACCCAATCTAAATAGGTTTTCTCCTCAATCTCTCAAATAGCCTGGTCACAGGCGTTACAGTTAAGAAAATAGGCGCAATCTAAGAAAAAACCATGTCTCAAACCACAATTGAATCGGCTCCTGTTGATTTAGCTCTACCGCCAACCCAGTATGACTTACCCTGTGATGACGATATTCCTATGGAAACTCAGCGACATTTTCTGCAAATGCAAATGCTTAGGGATACTCTTGTCGCGTGGTTGGCTCAACGAGAGGATGGCTATGTTGGCGGTAATATGTTTCTCTATTTCAGTGCGGCTCAAATCAAAAACCAAGACTTTCGCGGTCCTGATGTCTTTGTCGTTTTGGGAGTTCCCAAAGGTGAACGACTCAGTTGGGTTGTGTGGGATGAAGGCAAAGCACCGGATGTTGTTATTGAATTAATTTCTGATAGTACGGCTACCAAAGATAAAACCGAAAAGAAACAAATTTACCAAGACAAAGTGAGAGTCCCGGAATATTTTTGGTACAATCCCTTTGATTCAGAGGATTGGGCGGGATTTAGCTTACAAGGTGGCGTGTATCAACCCATAGACTTGGATGAACAAGGACGATTTGTCAGCCAACTGTTAGGTTTAGCCTTAGTGCGTTGGCAAGGTTCCTATAAAGATATTCAAACAACGTGGCTGCGTTGGGCGACATTAGCGGGAGAGTTGTTACTCACTCCTGAAGAAGAGGCGGCGCAAGCTCAACAGCAAGCTGAACAAGCTCAACAACAAGCTGAACAAGCTCAACAACGAGCCGAACAACTGGCTGAACGTTTACGAGAAATGGGCATTGATCCGGATGAGGTTTGAAAGACTTAAGCCATGAACTAAAGTTCTGGCTCAAAGCTTAAACCCGTTAAAACGGGTTCAAAGTCTCACCCCGTAGTGTCGTGGCACAGCTAAAATAGGGTTTTGTTTGTAGTAAGCACTTTAGTGCTATAACGCTTAGCTGGAGAGGGCTGAGGTTCCCTCACTACGAACCAATTCTAATTCATCAAATAAGGTGTGCCACGCCAGTAGGGTGTGTTAGCGTTCGCGCAGCGTTCCCGTTCGCGAAGCGTTCCCGAAGGGTAGGGTAGCGTAACGCACCTTGACAACTGTAAATGATTGGAATACACATATTAACTATGTCACAGGATTTAGGCACAAATATCACCTATCGTAGGGACAGTCAGTGACTCAACTTGATAGATTCAGTCTATAACCTGCGCTTTTTCCTTTTTGGATGTTGCTATTTTTAATTTTTAACTTTAAGATGACAAACGGCATAGTCGGTAAATTGTCGCTTGAAGGGAGACTTAAACGCCAATACGATATCCGTCTGTGGTACTCCAGCCTCAACTAATTCGTTGGCGACTCCTACTTCTGTTCCATCACTCTGAATCCAAATTTTGTTATCCTTGATATCAATGTGAATTAGGCTACCATACTCTCGTCGTTGGTTGTGCCAACCCACGAGCATTAATAAGTAGTGATTGCGTTCTATATCAAGAATCAACTGTACTTCAGTTGCATCATCTGGAAGTTGGGCGAAGTGTGACTTGATGATTGTTTGCACCAGTTCGGGATAATTTGATTTTTCCATAAAGAAATTTAAGCCTCAACACGTTGCTTATTGAATTTATGACGGAAATACTGACGATACAAATCGCAGCGAGGTATTACAGCATTACCTTGATCATGCACTAAACCCATGCTTTGTAACTGAAAAGCATTGCTCGATTCTAATTCTACTGGGCTGTTTGTAGCCACTACTTTCTGAAAAGCATCAACTAACTCCTGTTGCTGTTCTAAATTCCATAAAAGTCGTCGTAGATGATCACGATAAACCCCATCGTCTGTAGGTGCAGCTTGCAATAGTTGTTCGAGCGTAGTCTCCTGTCGAGCAATATGATAGAGAGCTACCCGTACTAAATAAGGATGCCCTCCTATCACTGCCATTAGCTGTTCTACTTTTGCAGTATTCCAATTCAGCCTATGCCGTTGTACCAAGTCCTGCACCTGCTGAATGTTAAAGTCCGGTAAATCAATCGCTATACCTACATTAAACGGCGATTCATAGATATTGAAAATAGGAATTTGTGTTGTATGCAATAGCAAAATTCGCAATTTATTCCAATCCTCAATTGTTTTGGACTCCTCATGCCAAAATCGTAGTAAACCCAAAAGATCGGGAGCAATTTTTGGATATTTAAATACTCGATCTACTTCATCTAATCCTAACACCAATGGCTGATCAAATTCTGCCAGCAAATACTCCTCAAAGTAAGCTGTGCAGCTAGACTTACTAGCCAAATTATCATCCCAGTAATCCGCTAATTTATTTTCTAGCTTCAGCTTCCGTCCTACACTGACACACAACCATTTCAGGAACTTATCTAAATCTGCCAAAATATCCTCATCTGCCGATTGAAAGCTCAATGGTACTGTTCGATAGCCTTGCTGTTTGGCATGATGGAGAATCCGTGTCATCAATGAAGTCTTTCCCATCTGTCGATTTCCTTTAATCCGAATCAAGGCTCCAGGTTGCAAAATGGCTTCGTAACAGAGTTCTTCAATGGGGGGACGCTCGACATAAAAGGCTGAAGCTAAGTTGACTTGACCTCCGGGCAACTCTGGTTCTTCTACTGGGATATCTAAAGTAACTCCAGCAATCCCAATCTGACCTTTCTGTACAGGTAACTTTGCAAATCGAGCCGCTGCACCTTCCCGATTACCACGAGCAAAGGTTGTCATTCCATCGGCATAAATTAGTAAAGGCTCAAAGCCAGATTGCACTAACGGTTCCCCAAAGGTTTCTACTAACGAGGCTAGGCGAAATACTTCTGTTATCTCCTCTTGTTTCACCCTTGCACTCAAAGCCTCTGCCAACTCCCGCGCCAGTTCGTTCGGCTTTGTATATGCCAATGCTGTCCATTCCTGAGCCTCTCGCAAATCCTGAGTATCCGGATCATCATCAGTTAGTCGCTGCGCTACATAATCCAGCAAAAACTCTGCCAGTTCGTCTAATCTTTCCTGCCCAAACTGCTCTTTTAATTCCCTCAATAACAGATTACGATCGCTAATATCCATTTCATACATCTCATACCCCACCTGCCGACACAGGCGCGACAGCAGCAGATGAGCTACGGCTTCCCAAGGCGCTTCGGGGACAAAGTTAGCCCAAATTTGATAGAGCAAATCAGGGGTGAGTGAGAGGGGAAATGCGGCGTGACGCGCCAAGTTTCGATGGGCTTCGCCAAATTGCTTGGTAAATCCTTCAACCCGTTTAACTGCAACTCGCCTAGCACGGGCTTGGTTACGATTAGATGTTACAGCAGCCATGAGTACATCCTCTCCCAAGCGATATATCGACCCCGCAATACACCAATCGCCGCGTTCATTCCCTGACGACTCATCTCAAACATGGGTAATAAACGGGCAATTTCTCCAGCCGTGGTATTTTGCCACCATTGATTTGGCATTGGGTTCAGCCAAGCACAATACCGTACTGACTGCTGTACCTGCTCAATCCATACTTTAGTGCTTGCAATCCGTTCTTCGTCAAAATTCCCTCGTGCGGCTCCTGCATCGCTGACAATCAGTACCACCGCCCGTTCTCCAATCTCTTCCAATACCTCAGACATGGGTTGAGCATTCAACATCGCGGGATGACGATACAGGTACTGATCAGGATAGTCATGAAAATAAAATACACGGGTCTGTCTCAACCGTCCACCGCGCTGTGCTGTTTCGACTAACTGCCGTGATAGCTGGTGAAAGGGTACCATTGAGCCATCCTGGTCAATCATTAACACCAAATCCGCCCGATTTTTACGGGGAGGTATCAGCACAGGTTCGAGTAAAATACCCTCACGTCCCATTTTTGCCACCGTTGCTTCCACATCTAATTCTGTGGGGATTCCTTCTCGCACGGGGCGACGCAAATAACGCCAGCATTGCTTCATCTGTCGGCGAGTCACCGGGAAATACTCAGTTAGTAGGCTATAGCGAGGGCGTCTCAATTCTCTATCCCGCCGACTACTCCGCACCGCTTGCACCGCTTGCACAGGTTCTGGGGTCAAATTGGGCTGGGGTTCTAATTCAGGCAAAGGTTCAGATTCGGGTATTTCAGCCGAGGATTCTTCTGACTCTGGCGATGGGGATGAGGGTTTAGGTTGAGCAGAAGTATCTGGGGAATACCGCCACATTTGCTCAAATAGCCGTCGAATTAGGCGATTCTCTTCCTCAGACTTTGCCCAGAGTAGACAGCAAAGTTGCTCTAGTTCCTCACGAGTACCGATACCGAAGCCAGCCTGAAGCGATCGCAAGACAACTAAATACTCATCCACCCCTAATGGTAACCCATGGCGCTGTCGCAGGCTGTTAAAAATAGTCAGCAGTGGTAACTGATTGGGGTTCATGGTTAACGGTTCCTGTTCAGAAGTCCAAGTTTCGTGTTCTGAACTCCACGTTCCGAGTTCTGAACTCCACGTTTCGTGTTCTGAACTCCAAGTTTCGTGTTCTGAACTCCACGTTTCGTGTTCTGAACTCCACGTTTCGTGTTCCGAACTCCACGTTTCGTGTTCCGAACTCCACGTTTCGAGTTCAGAACTCCACGTTCCGAGTTCAGAACTCCACGTTCCGAGTTCAGAGGTATAATAACCGCCAAAACGGTTACAACACCATGGATGTGTCGAGACGTGACCGTGGAACGTCTCCGAACTATTGTCCTAAATAACGTAGATGATCCTCCCATTTCTTCAGCAACACTTCCGGGAACGGCAATTCTCCCTCAAGCTGCTGCAACACCTCATCTTGAGGAAATTGACGCAGCACGGCAAACCAATCCAGTAACTCACTGGTACTCACCTTTTTCCCTGACTTCCCTTTCTCCATTGTCTGCCGCAGTTCCCTAAAACGCTGCACTGCTCCCTCGACTAACTCCGGCGAGGATTCCGGAAAGTGAGCCTTGACAATCTCGGTTAATTGTGAATTAGGAAATTCAATGTAATAAAACAGACAACGGCGCAGAAAGGCATCGGGTAAATCCTTTTCATCGTTGCTCGTCACAAACACAATCGGAGGGAAATTCGCCTGAACCTCCTTTCCCGTCTCCTCAATCGTGAATTGCTGCTCGTCAAGCTCTCGTAACAAATCGTTAGGGAAGTCAATATCCGCCTTATCAATTTCATCAATCAATACCACCGTGCGCTGGGGATTAGCAAACGCACGTCCCAGCGCTCCCATTTCAATATAATTGTTTAAATCATCAACTTTCGATTGACTCTTTTCCCCCATCCGCACCAGTTGAGCATCATGTAATCGTCTTACGGCGTCGTAGGTGTAGAGTCCATCCTTTGCCCGACTGGTAGACTTAATATACCAAGGCTCATAGGGTAAACCTAATTCGTAAGCCACCGCCTGCGCCAAGCGAGTTTTCCCACATCCGGGTTCACCCTTGAGTAACAGGGGGCGTTTTTCCAGAAAGATAGCCAGATTAACCGCATTAATCAGTTCCGGTGAAGGTAAATAAGGCGTGAGTCCATTCTCCTGACACGCTTGAGGTGAAATGAGTTTACCCTGATAGAATGGTTTCCCACTAGCCGCCAGTGCATCTGCTAAATTAACCATTTTGCCAATTCTCCCTCCCAATCATAGCCGCAGTGGCAACAAATTGCCTCATAGACGTCTTGAGGATTCCCGTCTTCTGACTTTTCTAATAAGAGTTGAGCGGTTAACCCCGCAGGTATCTGTATATCCCTAAATCCCGCCACCATATCCAGCCAATCCTCTAAAATATCTGGCGGAAATGGACTCACAGGTGGCAAGTGCAAGGGAATCCGAGGATATTCGGGTTGCTCCCATTCCTGCGCTAATTGAATCGTTGACTGACAAATACTACCGCTATTGTCTACCAAGAACATTAACAGATGGGTTGCCTCTGGAGTCGGACAAGACTCTGGCTCAATCCGTTTTACCAAAGGTTCCCAGAACTCCTGAAGCCACGCCACTAGGACATTAGGCGGCATATAATCCACGGTATAAAAGATAAAAATAACATCTTGAGTGGAAACGCGATCGCACACTCGATCTATAATCTCTTTCGGTTCAGCCTCTTTTGGCAACCCAAACCAAACCGCCACTTGTCGCCACAGATGACGAATACTCCTCCCGACACCGTTATGACTCACATCAATTTTAATCGGCGATATTGTCTTCCACTGTGGTTTCAACCGGAATAATCGAGTCACCAAAAGTTGTTGTCCGCAGTACGGTTCACCGTGAACCAAGAAAGCCGCAATTTGATATGATGTCATGACTTCTTTCACCAACCGCACCTGCTGCTTAAAATCCATTATTAGCAGCAAATCAAACAGTAAATGAGGCGGCGTTGGAATCGGGAGGACGTTTTGTTGGGTTTGAACTTCTACAATAAATTGATTGTTATTCCTATTTTGTGCATAAGCAGACACCTGATTTAGACCCACTGACGCGGTGTCAGAATACAACAGTGGGCAATCTAAGGGTTTGCCGATGTTTCCGTTGCAGCAGCTTTGATGGCTTGACCAATTGTCCGCCATACCTGATTTTGCGCTCCAGGTGAAAGAGTATCCAGGGGTTCAGCCGTATCATGAGCGGCTTGATACTCTCCAATTTCTGACTCTTCGTACAAGCAAGCACTCAAATAGACCCAAATAATGGTTAGTCCTTCTTGTTCTGCGGCGTTGAGGAGAGGTGGGAGTTCTTGTTCAGCAATAAAGTCAGATGCCAGGAAGTTTGAGCTTACCATTAATACAGCAACTTTCGCGGCGGCGAGAGCTTGGGTAATTTCGTTTCTCCATTTGGCTCCGGGTTTGATTTGGGTATCATCCCAAAGTGAGATTTTGTTACTCCGGATTAGCGGTTTAAGCATAGTCTGGAGTTCTTTCAGCCAGACTTTATCTTTATGACTATAGCTAATAAAGACTTGATCACGTTTAGGAGATGGCATCATTGCTATCGAGGTTTCTGTAGTTAACTCATTTCGCAGTTGTTGAAGTAGTGTATCTACTTTTGCCTGGTTGTCTAAACCCATATCTTTACGAATTACTTCCAACAAGGCGCAAAGTGCTAGTTTACCAGTGGATATTTTTCCTAAACGTACCAGTTCCGTCACCATGTTTGTGATGAAAGAATCCACAGGTGTATTTAAAACCAGGCGATTCAAAACAGGTGTATCCATGCCTAACGCCCTGATCAAATAGGCTCGACGCTCATTCTCATCCCGTAAATAGGGTCTGAGTAGAGGTAATAATTTTTCAATGCTATCGTTACTTATTACCATTGCCTAACTATCCTTATCGAGATTTTCGTCAGGTGTTCGCCTGAATACTGAATGATTGCCACGCGATCGCCTCTCCGCATTTGCCTACTATTGAGGGCAAACAGAACTTCTGCTACACCACATATCGTGGCAAAGGTGCGTTACGCTACGCTAACACACCCTACACATAGAGGCTTGGCATAAGTCCTAACAAAAAGACTGCCAAAGTATGACAAATCTTTTGAGCATAATAATTACATCAATTTTAATGTCCGATTTTATCATGCAATCTATCTTTTCGTTTAGGTTTTAACGGCTAGGGCGTATCACACGAATTAATTTACCTGCCAAGGATTCTTCTGCCGCGATCGCTTCGTTGATACGAGTTGCCATTCGAGGTCGATTCAGATCATTTGTACAAACAATAATCCCTGAATGCTCAGGATTGATTCTGTGTAATCGGATAAAATCCTGGCGATTGAGGGTGATAACTATCCGATTATTGCTGACAGCAAATGCTAATACCTCTTCATCAGGAATTCCTAGGTTAGCATTTCCCGCTTCCTGCACAGTCAAGACATCATGTCCCATTGTCCGAAGCTGTTCACTAACGTCCCGTGGAAACTGCTCATCAGCATACAAACGTGCCATTGGCTAAACAACCTCATTATTGGCACGAATCACTGCTGCCATTTCTTCGGGATGAGCATCAGCATACGCCCAAGCATTGACCAGATCAGCCGCACTGATGTGAGGATAGTCTTGTAGAAGTTGGGCTTCACTGATGCCAAGCTGTTGGGCTTCAACTAATAACCAAACGGCAATTCGGGTTCCGGCAATACAGGCTTCTCCACCACAAATACCTGGAGTTTTGCTGATTCCTTTGCCGCCCGTTCTCAGAGTTTTGGTCAGACTCTGAATGATGTCTGCTTTGTCAGCAGGGGATAGGCGAAGAAGCTGATGTTCCAGTTCCTGACGAGTCATAGAGTACAGGGATAATTGAAAGTTACCTTTATTTTAGCGATCGCGCTCTGCTTCCAGTAATCCCAGCCATCACGCAACTTGGGGTAAACTTTCTAACGCCCCTGCAACTAAGCGTCTGCGATCGCGTACATTGGCAAAGTCTGGTAAATTCTGAACAATGCGGGTGAGTCGGTTTAAGTCCATTGAACTTTCTTTACCTTTTAACCGTATCTCTTTATAGATGATTTATCGAGGACTTTATCATTTTTATGTCGCTCATCAAAAAGGGGTGGCTTCTGACCCGGTTAAATATTTTGCCGCTCCATCTAATCAAGATTTAGGTATTGTCAAACAGCTCTTGAAACCCAATGTCAAGCTTATTGTAGGCATGTCGGAAATTACGCTTGGGGAGACTTACCCTCTTGGGCGGTTGGAGCAATCCTGTCGTCTAACGGTGAGCCAGAGAAGAAGGTATCCTCGTCCATAGCCTAGCTATGGGCGGGGAGTGTCAATGCCTATTCGCAATTTCAATAAAATCTTCAATTGTCTTAATCGTGGGATCACCCGCTAAATACCCAATCCCCCGATGGAGATGAAGGCGAAACTGAGTAGTCAGAGTATCCTTATCACACCCTAAACCATCATTATGACAGCGTTGTTTCAGCGCCATTAACAAAATATCAGCCAATTCGCCACCAAACACCCGCCACGTCATTTCCACATTCGAGTCAGCCGGAATCGGGACAGGTGAAGGTTGAGTCGGTTCCGCCAGAGAACGACAAAACGCCCAACGGCAAAGAATATTCCACTGATCAATTTTGGTATAGCGTTTGAGTTTAGTGAGTTGGTCTTTGGCTGATTTTGAAAGTTTAAAGCGTTCAATTTCCATTTTTCTTAATTTGTCCTAACCCTAATGCGTAGTGCTATATCTGTAGCTTAACTCGATATCGTTTTGGCTCAACTTGTCAAGTTTTGATAATTTAAACTATTCCTTCCTCCCTAAAAGGTTTGAATTTTCCAATCAGAGTATTGTCTCAACAAAACGTTATAATAGCTTATTTTAGACCCCTTTTTCCGAATAATCTACGAATTTTCAAGGGTTACGGCGATTGTGAGACAATTGTGCGGTTTTAAGGTATAGTATTTATTGTGGGTATTTTGTAAGTTTCAATCATCTAGACCAAGCTAAAACTTTTGAATTCTCGTAAAACTTTGTATAATTTCTAGTTTTCGCCTCACTGCCAATGTTCCCTTGGACGCATGTATTTTTTTAAACTTACGATAAAAATCATAACCAAGACTTGACAAAAACACAGATTACACAGACGCAATAGCACAGACAGAACAACAAATAGTGAAGCACACAGATTGACACAGACGAGGAAATAGTCCTCCCACAAGCTAATCATTTTTTATCCGGGGGCAATCATCTTTTCATCCTTAGTCCCATGGAGAGCTAACACCTCTGTGAAATCAGTGGGAAGAAATCAGTGGGAATAACCTGCCAAGTCCCTACCACTACCTATTCTCCTTACTTAGCGAAATCAGTGTTATCAAATATCTGATAAAATTTTTATTTGAATAAATGAATTATGCCAATTAAGGTTAGGGTATGAGGAAATGATTTCAGACTTGGATGAAAACGGCACACCTGATTAATCTTATAATAAGGCGCGTGGGTGAGATTGATGAATGATGTTAAAAAAATTACCGTTAAGTCCAACCGGATGGCGCAATTTACTGATTGCCGTAATCGTACTAGGGATAGTTTTCCGCGTCTATAACCTCGATCGCAAGGTTTACTGGTACGATGAGACAATGACCTCGATGCGAATCTCTGGGTATACCCAAACCGAAGTCATCCAGCAGGCGTTCGACGGTGAAGTGATTCCAGTTGCAACGTTCTTAGAGCGATATCAGTATCCCACGCCAGAAAAAGATCTCAATGACACGATTAACGCCTTAGCCGGGAATCCCGAACATTCGCCCCTCTATTATCTAATGGCACGGTTCTGGTTGCAACGCTTTGGTCATTCAGTTGTCACCATTCGCTTCTTATCCGTGTTAATCAGTTTTCTGGCATTTCCTTGTATGTACTGGTTATGTTGGGAACTCTTCGGATTATCGACAGTAAGTTGGGTTGGTGTTGCTATTCTAGCGATTTCCCCGTTCCATGTCTTGTACGCCCAAGAAGCACGAGAATATAGTTTGTGGACAGTGACCATTCTATTATCAAGTGCGGCATTATTGCGAGCCATGCGATTAAAAAGCTTACCGAGTTGGGGAATTTACGGAATAACTGTGGCGCTGGGACTTTATACTCATCCCTTTTCCGCCTTCGTGTCTATTGGACATGGTATTTATGTTTTAGTCACTGAAGGATTTCGCTGGAGTCGCAAACTAACGAAGTATTTAGTATCGTCTCTATTCGGGCTACTCCTATTTTTACCTTGGCTAGGGATTGTGATTAGCCATTTTTCCAAATTCGTAGACAATACCGCCTCGGTTAACTTGAATCGAGAAGGATTTTTACCCTTATTTTGGGGGTTAAATCTGAGTCGAATTTTCTTTGATGTGAATCAAGGAACCAGCCCATTTAGTCCACTGCATTATCTGAGTGCGTTATTAGCAGGCTATGCATTATACTACCTTTACCGCAAAGCCCCCCTCAACGCTTGGGTGTTTATTATCACCTTAATTGGTGTTACCGGAATGGCGCTGATTGGACCCGATGTCATTTTAGGGGGGCGTCGTTCTAGTATTACCCGATACGCCATTCCCAGTTATTTAGGAATTCAGATAGCAGTCGCTTATTTAATCACCGCCAAAACTACGGCAATCAACGGCAATACAAAGCATTTGAAGCGCTGGCAATACGGCGCGATCGCACTCTTGTTTTGTGGTATTATCTCCTGTATCGTCAGCGCCCAATTTCCGGTGTGGTGGCACAAAAGTCATAGTAAAAGTCGATATAATCCCCAAGTGGCTGAAATTGTCAATCAAGCCAAAAATCCCCTAGTGGTTAGTGATAAAATTCCGGGAATTATGTTTTCTCTCAGTCATTCCCTGAATCCAGACGTTCATCTCCAGATGGTTCTCCCCCCTGGAATTCCCCAAATTCCAAATACATTTTCTCCCATCTTTGTCTATCGACCCACTGAAACCTTGAAACAAGGAATTAAAACCAATCATCAATTAACCGAAGAACCCCACTCCAAATCCTGGTTATGGAGAGTAGAATAGTTCGTTTGTCGTTGCGCTGTCTTCGCCCTAATCCTTTGCCTAAATACCTCAAAGTTTAGCTAGAAATTAAATTATAGCACTACGAGGATACGTTAGGACATCAGTTAAGCTGTCATGCATTTAAATTGTGTATTAGTAGCGAGCAAGATGCAAAGCCTGCGGCATGGCTTCGCTAAAGCCTGCGGCATGGCTTCGCTAAACGCACTACAAGGCTTTCGCAATTATTGACATTAAGGTTTAAATGCCGAACAGATTAGTCCCAGAGGGAACAGTAAAGAATGTCCTAACCTGTCTTAGTACCGCTATATTATCAGTAAATCGTACCAACTTAAGGCTAGTGAACAATGCCTAACCTCAAACTCGTTGGGTTTCGTTCCTCCACCCAACCTACAACGTGATTCACCATGGATACTTTAATTATCATCATCACCGCTTTCATCGTCTTTGCCCTCGGCGCATCTATCGGCAGCTTTCTTAACGTAGTTGTTTATCGCCTACCTGCCAATTTATCCATTCTTTTCCCTCCCTCCCGTTGCCCTCATTGCTTACACAAACTCGGCAAACGAGAGAACATCCCCATCCTCGGTTGGTTATGGTTAAAAGGGCGCTGTCGTCATTGTCGTAGTCGCATCTCTTGGCGTTATCCCCTAGTCGAAGCCATCACCGGATGCTTATTTTTATTAGTTTTTATACACTATAGCTTAAGCATAGAAACCTTTGGCTATTGGGCATTTTTAAGCTGGTTATTAGCCCTATCCTTAATTGATCTCGATACCATGACACTCCCCAACTCACTCACCCAGTCGGGATTAGTTGTGGGTATAGTCTTTCAAGGCGCATTCGCTTTTTTCCAAACAGCTCAACTTTCCGATATATCGGCTCAACTTATGACCGGAATAAGCGGTGCAGTGTTGGGAATTTGGTTATTTGACATCATCACCCTAGTCGGTTCTATCGTCTTTGGGCAAACCGCCATGGGCGGAGGAGATGCCAAATTAGCCGCCATGATGGGGGCTTGGTTAGGATGGAAGTATTTACTATTAGCTGGGTTTTTAGCCTGTGCAGTCGGCGCATTCGCTGGCGGTGGTGCTATGGCAATGGGTTGGCTAAATCGGCGACAACCAATGCCCTTTGGACCATTTTTGGCATTAGGTGCAGGATTGACGGTTTTTTGGGGAGAAGCTATTTTGTCAGCTTATCTGCGGTTATTTTTTCCCTTATCATTTGCCGTTTAAGAAGTAGGGCTGGCTGAATAAGTATGGGAATAGGGAACAGGGAATAGGGAACAGGGAACACCTCGACTTACCTCGACTTCGCTCGGTAACACGCTCGGTGTGTCACAGGGAACAGTAATGATTTGTCCCGTTTGCCAGATAAAGAAAGAGTAGAGTATAAATAACAGCATAATCATTGAATCTACCATTTTAATAATCTTTCTTAAGAATTTTTTATAACCACCATGGTATTGGCAGAATTTTTCATTCCCCACGGACATTGCTACCTCTGGAAGCCGGGATTAGTGGGGTTACACCTAATCTCTGACTTTCTCACCGCATTGGCATATTACTCCATTCCCCTAACGCTAACTTATTTTGTCACCAAGAGAAGCGATGTCCCATTTAACTGGATTTTCTGGTTATTTAGTGGGTTCATCATTGCCTGTGGTACGACCCATATTATGGAAATCTGGACGCTGTGGCATCCGAATTACTGGTTATCCGGTTGGATAAAAGCCGTGACTGCCCTGATTTCCGTAGTAACCGCAGCAGAACTTGTCCGACTACTTCCCCAAGCCCTGACAATCCCCAGCACCGCCCAACTCGAAGCCGAAATTAAGGAACGTCAAAAAGCCCAAGCGGAACTCTGGCAGGAAAAAACCCATCTTGCTCAAGCTCAAAGCGTTGCCCATGTGGGAAGCTGGGAATTCGATTTAGCCACCCAAGACATTACTTGGTCGGATGAAACCTTCCGCATTTATGGACTCTCTCCAGGACAACCCACACTCACCCTCTCAGAACATCGACAAACGATTCATGCCAATGATAGAAAGGCTTGGAAAAAAACAGTTCACCAGCTTGTTCGGGGGAAATCCTGCCAACTAGAATTTCGCATCCTACGCCCTGATGGGTTTATCCGCCATCTTTTCGCCCAAGGAGAACCAATTTTCAATGCCCAGGGTCAGGTGCATAAACTATTCGGTACTCTACTAGATATCAGCGATCGCGTCGCAGCGCAACAACGGGAACGGTTATTCGGGGCAATTGCCTTACGCATTCACAAATCCTTAGACTTGGATGAAATTCTCGACACCACCGTCACCGAGGTGCGACAGTTCCTAGAAACAGACCGAGTGTTGATTTACCGCTTCAATCCAGACTGGAGTGGGCAGATTGTCGTCGAGTCAGTGGGGGAACCCTGGACAGCCGTTCTCAACACCACCCTAGATGACCCCTGTTTTGGCAAAGACTACGCTCAACTCTATCAGCAAGGTCGAGTCAGTGCGATCGCTAATATTTATACCGCAGGTTTACAGCCTTGTCATCTCCAGTTACTTGAACCCTTCCAAGTTATCGCCAACTTAGTCGTACCGATTATTTTAGGAGAAAAACTCTGGGGTTTATTAATCGTCCATCACTGTCGTAGTCAACGGCACTGGCAATCCTACGAAATTGAGCTATTACAGCAATTAGCCACCCAAGTCGCGATCGCACTCCAACAATCGGAGCTATATTCTAAAGTACAGGCGGAACTCATCGAGCGGCAACGCATAGAAAAAGAACTACGAGTCAGCGAACAACGATATCGTTCCGTCGTCACCGCCATGTCTGAGGGAATTATACTCCAGCAAGCTGACGGTCAGATTATTGCCTGTAATGTCAGTGCCGAAAACATTTTAGGACGTTCTGCTCAACAGATACTCGGACAAATCGGGATGAACTGGGGGGGACAAATCATTCAGGAAGATGGCTCTCCCTTCCCCAGCCAAAACCATCCCGCGATGGTAACCTTACGCACAGGAAAACCCCAAGTCAGAGTAATTATGGGGATTTCCCCACCCGAAGCATCACTCCTACCTTGTCCAGTGAACGACTCACCTCTTGCTGGAAACAAGGCAAAAAGCGGAGGGCTGAAATTACGACACAAGGAGCAAATATGCCAAGAACAAAGACATAATATCACCTGGATTAGCATGAATTCTCAACCTCTGTTTAATCCCGAAGACAGCCAACCCTACGCCGTTGTCACCTCATTTTCCGACATCACCGAGAGCAAACGTTCCCAAGAAGCCTTGCACTTAATCACTCAGCAAGAACGAGAAAGAGCCTTGCAACTCGAGCAAGCCTTGCAAGAACTTCAACGCACCCAAGCCCAACTGGTACAGAATGAAAAAATGGTTAGTTTGGGGCAACTCGTCGCCG
This sequence comes from Coleofasciculus chthonoplastes PCC 7420, assembly GCF_000155555.1. Taxonomy (GTDB): domain Bacteria; phylum Cyanobacteriota; class Cyanobacteriia; order Cyanobacteriales; family Coleofasciculaceae; genus Coleofasciculus; species Coleofasciculus chthonoplastes_A. The sequence goes on along the minus strand of NZ_DS989849.1, from coordinate 110,285 downwards.
GGGTAGCACACGAAATCAACAACCCCACTAGCTTCATCTACGGCAACATTGCTCCCGCCTCTAACTATGCACAAGACTTGCTACACCTAGTCCAACTCTATGGCAAACACTATCCCGAACCCGTTGCTGAGATTGCCGAATACATCGATTATATTGACCTAGACTTTATTGCCACCGATTTCCCCAAACTTCTCGCCTCAATGCAAGAAGGCGCTCGTCGCATCAGTGAAATTGTCCAATCCTTACGTCACTTTTCCCGACTCGATGAAGCCGAGTGCAAGCAGGTGAATCTCCATCAAGGCATCGATAGCACCCTGCTAATTTTAAAACATCGACTGACCCAACAGGGAAATCGTCCTCCGATTCAACTGGTTAAAGACTATGGTCAACTGCCGTTAGTCAAATGTTATCCGGGTCAACTCAATCAAGTGTTTATGAATATTCTAAGCAATGCCATTGATGCCCTTGACGAAGCTCATAATCCTGCCTATTTATCAGGACTCCCTTCAGCCAACAGAGGAAATAGCAATCACCTATCCCCAATAAATCATCACCCCTCACCGATGATTTGGATTCACACAGAATTCGTTGAACCCAATTCGGTAATTATTCGTATTGCTGACAACGGTGCTGGCATCAAGGCAGAGGTTCAATCTCGAATATTCGACCCGTTCTTTACGACAAAACCTGTCGGTCAAGGAACGGGTTTAGGATTGTCGATTAGCTATCAGATTGTTGTAGATAAACACGGGGGGCAGCTTCAATGTCATTCCCATCATCCTCAAGGAACAGAGTTTGTAATTAAGCTACCTGTTACTAAGTCATTATGACTTTTGTAGTATAATACATAAATCTGTAATCGGGAAATACCCAGAAGGATAACTCTATGTCTGAGCTTGTAACCATTTTCACCCCCATCACACAACTCAAGGCAACCACAGAGGGTTTGACGCGATCGCGTCGTTTCTCAGGCTAACGAACGTCAAAAGTCCTCTGTGCGCCTTGCTCAAATCAAGCAACAGACACTGAGGAAATCAATGAATTTAGACTCATTAGGCTGGAGTGAATTTTTTGCCAACAGCCTCAATCCCCAATGGCAAGAAAGCTACACCATTGGTCGAGTTGCCCTAGAGTACAAAAATACTTATCGTCTCTACACCGAACAAGGCGAACTCTCAGCAAAGGTTATCGGCAAACTGCGCTACCAAGCAACTGGACGCCAGGACTTTCCGGCTGTAGGAGATTGGGTGGTGATTCGCCTCACCAATGAAGGTAAACAGGCGATAATTCATAGCATTTTGCCCCGGAAAAGTCAATTTTCGCGGAAAACCGTTGGCGCAAAAACCGAAGTCCAAATTATTGCCACCAATATCGATACGATATTTTTGGTCTCTGGTTTGGATGGGGATTTTAATCTGCGGCGCATTGAACGCTACCTGCTTCTGGTGTGGGAAAGCGGCGCGAATCCTGTAATTGTCCTCAATAAAGCGGATTTAGGCGAAGATATTGCTGAAAAGCGAGAGGCTGTTGAAGCGATCGCTTTTGGTGTACCTGTGATTATTTTAAGTGCGGTCAAAAATCAGGGATTAGAAGCCTTAACACCTTACCTAAAACCCGGACAAACTGTTGCTTTACTCGGCTCCTCAGGCGTCGGCAAATCGACGTTGGTGAACCAGTTAATTGGTCAAGTCGTGCAAGCGGTTGGAGAAGTCCGTTCGGACGATTGTAAAGGGCGACATACCACTACCCATCGCCAATTGATTCCCCTGCCTTCAGGAGGTTTGCTGATCGATACTCCAGGGATGCGGGAACTTCAGATCTGGGCAGACGAGGAAAGTTTAGCCGATACCTTTACCGATATCGACACCTTAGCCCAGCACTGTCGTTTTCGTAATTGTAAACACCAAGACGAACCCGGTTGTGCTGTGCAACAAGCCTTGGAAAATGGCACCCTTGATGAGCAGCGTTTCCTGAATTATCAAAAACTGCAAAAAGAACTTCACTATTTAGCCAGGAAACAAGACCAAAAAGCCTCCTTAGCCGAGAAGGAAAAGTGGAAAAAAATCACTAAAGTTCTGAGGAATCAACACAAACACTGATGCCAAATCGCAGAACATCATAGCGCCCATTTAGGGGCGGGTTTGACAACTATCGCTTCTGGTTTACCCAGATGCGACTAAACCCGCCCCGACTTTCCTTAATGCAACTCGGCATTAATTCTGGGGCAATTGTCTCCGACTCCAAACCGGAACCCCATTTTCATTCCTTAACCTCAGGACTTGGTTTCCTTTTTGGACTTGAGCCGCAATTATGGCGGGGGTTCCTGCCATATTGACTCGGGAACCTTGAATCTGAATTCGGTCATTTGGTTCAATGGTCATCCCTTGGTTTTGCCAATACCAAGCTGGACCTAAATGGACAGAAACGGTTTCATTACCCGTTCTCATCTGCATACGCATACCCTGAGACCGTCCGCGATTGGAGGTGAATCGGTCTACACTAACTACTTCACCCGTGATAGTTTCCACGCTATCTGGGTTATACATTCGGTTGCCCAAACCTCGGTGTCCCTGTCGCCCTCGTCCATGTCCCCAACGTCCTCGACCTGGGTGTCCCTGTCCATGTCCATGTCCATGTCCATGTCCCCAGCGTCCTCGACCTCTAGGGGTGTCGGGAGGCGATTGGGCAAGCTCTTGATTGGTGTTCGCTGTGATTCCAGCATTACCATTTGATAGTAGAGTCGATGCCTCTGTTGCTTTTTCGCCCCACAAGGGACTGGTTCCCAGTGCCAACAGGGTTGAACCCGCAATCACTACTGCTCCAATAACGGCTTTATTGGGTAGGTTGATATTCATTTTTTCGTCCTCTTGAGTCTGCTCAGAGGGTATTTGACAAGTTCTGTTTCTATATTGTCATTGCTTAAATGAACATATCCGCCACGCTTCAAGTTTGGGTTTGGCGTTGATTCAAACACCCTCTCTTTTCAGGCTAACACTTTAATAAGATTTCTACATTAAATTCTGTGTAAATAAAATAAACAAGTGAATAACTACGTTAGCTCAATTCTGTTACCCTCATCAGGGAGTTAACCTGCGGCTGACGTTACAGTGAACTCAAGACTATAGAGCCAAGTTTCTAAACCTTTAAACCTTAAATAATCAGCATTCTCTCCACATAACAACTATCTTTAGGTAGAAATAAATATCCTTCTCAGGTTAGATGAATTGTGCCTATTTTCAGCCAAGACTATGAGTATGAGTGGAATATAAATAGCCTACATAAGCATAAATTGGTATATCTAATGTGACATTGAATGTGGACACCTAGGAAGGATAAAATTTCTGCAAATTTTATCGAGAATTTTTTTGGGAATATCCAACCTGAGTCAATGTGTTTGTTTATACCCACTTCAATTAGACTATCAGCATTTTAACAAGGAGTTAGACGTTCATGGAAAACGCCAAAAAGATTAACGATAACTTAACCGTAGCCACCAATCAGGTGACGCCGGAACAACTGCAACAAGCGGCTCAAGCGGGGGTAAAATCGGTATTAAATCTGCGATCGCGTGAGGAAGAGGGGTTCGCTAGCGATGAAAAGCAGCAAGCCGAAGCCGCCGGATTGCAGTATGTCAATATCCCCGTTAAACCCGACGCCCTAACCGAGGAACTGGTAAGCCAAGTTCTCCAACAAATCGAGGAACTGCCCAAGCCAGCCCTAATTCACTGCAAGAGTGGGTTACGTTCCGGGATGATGGCATTAATGTATGTGGCAACTCGTGAGGGAATGACCGCAGAACAAGCCATGGAAAAAGGGAAAAGCATGGGTTTTGATTGTGAGAAATCGCCTCCAATGAAAGAATTCTTCAAAACCTATATTTCACAGCATTCAAAAGCAAGTTAAGGCTTAATCGGAGCAAGAATCATGGCATTAGTTTTAGAACAAATTAACACCGAAGGACTGGATGGATTTGACCAGGTGATTAATATTCCCGGTTCCTGGAGTGCCTGGAAGACGGCTGATTTACCTGTGCAACAATCGGCATAAATGAATTAAAATGGTAGGGGCGCACTGACGTGCGCCCAATTTAACTATGCCATCTATTCCTTGATTTTAGTAGTTGTAGGTTAGGTTAACATGTTCGGCATTTAAACCTTAATGTTAATAATCGCGAAATCCCTTCCCTGTAGTGCGTTAAGCGAAGCCATGCCGCAGGCTTTGCATCTTGCTCGCTACCCATGCCCAATTTAAATGCATGACAGCTTAACACAGGAAACCCAATAAAATTAAGAGTCATTATCTGAAATATTGATTAAAGAATACACCGCTCAGTTAATATCGGTGGGTTACGGCGGATACTCCATTAAATGATTATCGCTTCGATTTAAATCCCGCCTAACCCACCCTACGTTCCTGCGTTCCTATTTAGAGGAGGTCACAAATCGCGTGATTTCCACGAGTATTTATGCGGATAGTTCGGAAGCTGAAGTTCGGCAGGGACGTTTAAAAGGTACAGAATTTAACGAGTAATGGAGATAATTCTGAGTAGGCAAAGGCTAAGGAGAGACAAGTTGGAATCCTGTCGTTTCTAGGATTACCTCAGAACCTTTACGGACAATAAGTCTTGTTGAACTCTCTGCTGTTTCAGGACGATCTGGATTATCGATAGGTTGTTCAATTACATAAAAATAATCCCCATTTCTCCATCCTATTGTACAGAGTCCATCGCGACAGGTCACTTTACCGCCTGTTAAATCAATACAGTTACCTTGGGAATCACATCCCCGATAGCTCAGATTTCCGGTTCCATTCACTCCTGACCAAGACTCTCGATTCCCAATCGTGATTGTCCACTCACCATTACTTAATGTTTGTGAGTTTCCGTCTCTAACCGTCTCCATTTGGGTAATCAGAGACTCTATTCGTGTCTTACCACAGGGTTCAATACTTTGGCAATCATTAACGGAAATTCTCTCATAAACAAGGCGTACTTTTTGATTTAGAAATAGGTTAGAATTGGCACAGATCTCAAATGTTGCACCGATTTCATGTTCACTATTATTTTCATCAACCAGGGTAACGTAACACATTAGGTCACCATTAACCATACTTTTGACTCTACCAACGGTTGGGTTATCGTCAACAATTGAGGGTTCAGAACCAGAAGTCGTTTGGCTAAGGTTCGACGCTAATTTGTCCGTACTGCTTTGAGCTGTACTGACGGAAGCTTTAGGCTCAGAGGGAGAGGGAGAATGACAGGCGATCGCGAAGGCTAACACCAGTCCCGATATAATGATAGTTTTCACGAGTGAATTAGCTGTATTACCTCATTGTACTCTAGTTTGAAGGGCAAAACTTATGAATTCTAACAAGAAGCTTCCTAGTGTTTCTATTTCCGATTCCCTCTACCAATCTTTGATAACCTACCAAGAGAAAAACCAACTTGACTCCCTTGACTCGGCGATTGTGGAAATCTTGACTCAATTTTTACAGCTAGGCGAAGAAGCCAAACGCTATGCTACCGTTGAACAATTGGATACCCTCGCCGAAAAAGTAGACCGCCTCAGCCACCAAGTCGCGGCGCTGAGTCAGGAAAAGGCTAATACTATCCCAACCCAACAATCCGCGATCGCATCTGAGGTATCTGAGGATTGGAAAGATATCGAGGATGAACCCGATGAAATTCTCCATGATTTCCTGGAGTATAAGTAATCCATTAACCTCACTTCTTGTTTCCCTCTCCCACCCTTCTTTATCCCCCTGTGCAAAAAAAGCGAAGCATCCTTTGGTTTCCCCCTTTTTAAGGGGGATGGAAGGGGGATCTAATAGGGTGACGGAAGGGGGACGGGCATCCGGTGAAAGCTACAACTTAAAATAAATTATATGGTTGAAGCTATTATTGTTTTAGTAATTATTGTTGGGATTTGCGCTGGGGTTCTATTAAGTCCACTTCTGACTAAATGGCGACGGAACCGCATCCAAAATAAATCGTTTCCTCGGCGTTGGCAAATGTTTATCGAGCAAATCTTGCCATTTTATTACCGTCTACCTCAATCCCAACAACAAAACCTCCAGGGTTACATGGCTGTTTTTTTAGCTGAAAAACAGTTTATTGGCTGTATAGGATTACAGATTACTGAAGAAATAAAACTGACGATTGCTGCTCAAGCTTGTCTGCTTTTACTGAATAATAGAGGGAACTATTATCCCAATTTAGTTTCAATTTTGGTTTATCCCAGCGCGTACCGAGTCAAACCAACCAAGCGAATCAGTGATTATATTGTAGAAGAAAGAGATGAAGTGAGACTGGGGGAATCTTGGACACGAGATCAACTTGTCCTATCTTGGCAGCAAATCGAATATGATATCCAGAATTGGCAGGATGGACATAATGTGGTTCTCCATGAATTTGCCCATCAGCTCGATCAAACTGATGGTATGATTAACGGTGTACCCAAGCTAGACTCTAAAGCCGATTATCAGATGTGGGCGCAGGTATTTACACAAGAGTATGAACAATTACAACGTGATGCTCAACGCGGGAGAAAAACAGTGATGAATACATACGGTGCGACTGATCCGGCTGAATTTTTTGCTGTAGCGACAGAGACGTTCTTTGAAAAACCTGAGCAAATGGTGAGGAAACATACCGCACTTTATCGGCAATTGAAACATTATTATAAGTTAGACCCACTAGAGTGGACGTGAACGAAAAGGGCGCAACTACCAAATCCGCCTTTGTCACACCCTTTATTCCTTGGCTGCTATTCTCCAAACCCCACACCCCATTGGGCATCCATGAAATAATTAAAAACTATTATTTTATTCATGCAAAAAAACAGCTATATTTGTTAAGTTTAAATGCCACAAATGTAAGGAAACGAAAAACAATGATAAACTATTTGATTAACGTTTTAATTAGTAGAGATCATGAATGCCTTAATAATTATTGTTGAAGTCAGCATCGTAATAATTATTTTCTTATTCTTGATTTGGCTTGTGGGTAATTTATCCAAGCTATTGATTAAATATCCACTCTTTAATATCAACGCTCAACGAGTCAAAATCCTGCGTCGGAACATGACCGGATTATTGCTACTTACTGGCTTTGTGCTGTGCCTTGTGATTCTCGGTGTTAATGGTTTCCTGATCTATCAAGGTAAAGACATACAAAAATATACACTAGACCTGATTAAGCTTATTCCACCCGGATTTTGGCTAAAACTGGCAGTTGGCATTGCACAAAGTATTGGTACGGTCATTTTAGCGGCAATCGCTCTAAAATTTATCAACTATTGCCTGAATATAGCGAACACTCGCGCCAAAAACCTAGACAGCAGCACCGCCGATGATGAAAGTATTGATACTTTTTTTACCGAACTTTATAAAAGAATAAAATGGGGAAGTTGGCTGTGGATAATCGGTTGCTGTAGTCTGTTTTTGAATTTACCCGCCATAATTTCTGACTATCTTTTTGTCGCCCTACGCATCTATTTAATCATCGCGGTTGGATTACTTATCATTAAAGCGGCAGCCGCGATCGTGGATATCCTAGATGCTCTCAGCGTCAGATACTCCAACCCGGATAACTTATTAAGATTTTACGATCCCCTACGCCACCTCATTCCCTTTTTTAAGCGGTGTTTGGAATTGGTTCTCTACGCCTGCATCGCTACACTGGTAACTCAACAGATTGAATTCATCGCCAACCTGTCCGATTTTTGGCTGCGAGTTATCAAAATTATTACCCTGATTTTCTTGAGTCGGGTGTTTTATGATGTGGTTTATTTACTGGCTGAAGAATTAGTCTTTAAAGAGAAAAAATTGACCGAAAGGCAACGAAGCAGACGCTTAACGCTAGTTCCCCTGTTTCGCAGTATATTGCAATACTCAATTTATTTCACTGTTGGGGTTTCTATTCTGTATACTCTGGATATTGATCCAACTCCCATCCTAGCCGGTGCGGGTATTATTGGTCTAGCGGTAGGGTTTGGCGCCCAGGAACTGGTTAACGATATGGTTTGTGGCTTCTTTATTCTGTTTGAACACTACTATTTAGTGGGCGATTATATTGAAGCCGGGAACGTGGAAGAGAAAGTTGTCGAGGGTACGGTGGAGGCAATTGAATTGAGAACCACCCGCCTCAGACATCCTAATGGTCAATTACAGATTATTCGCAATGGTGCGATTGGCTCAGTGATTAACTACTCCAAAGAATACATTTTTGCTGTCGTGGAAGTTTGCATTCCTTATCATGCTAACTTAGCCCAAGTTTATCAAGTTGTTGAGGAAGTCGGACAGGAGTTAAACGCCAATGATCCCGATGTCCTCGAACCCACACAAATCGATGGTGTAGAAAGTCTTGGAGAGTCTAACTTGTTGCTAAAGACATTGACGAAGGCAAAACCAGGAAAGCATCTTCAAATCCAGCGCACTCTACGGAAGATGTTTATGGATACGTTGCGCTCGGAAGGGATTCTACTTCCGGCTCCGATTAAAAATGAAGAATAAGTAGGTAGGGATGGAGGGTTAAATCGGGCGCACATTGCGGGAAACGGGCGCACGTCGGTGCGCCCCTACGGTTCTCATCCATTAAATTAGCTGTACCAAGCCATTAGAATGGTTTAAGCTTACTGAGTTGAGTGTCATTGTAGGAGAGTGTCATTGAACAACTTTCAAGAAGCCAAAGCCCATTTCATCGCCTCTCATCGGCATCCGATCAATCAGAGGCTGCACCACCTCACCAACCTACTCGCGATCGCAGCCGTTATCCTACTATTCTATGATTGGCGGTTGACCTTGATTTGCGTCATCCTTACCCAAGTCTTTGCGTTAGGGGGACATGCGTTCTTTGAGAAGAATGAACCCGCGTTTCGCAAATATCCGGGTATCACCATCCTCGCATCCCTGTCTTGGTCATTCGAGAACTGGTTTGGCTTGCGTCCCGCCAGGAAGGGGTGATGGGGGAGTTATCAGTTATCAGTGAGCAGTTATCAGTGAGCAGTTATCAGTTATCAGGAACAGGAGAAGATGGGGAAGATAGGGGAGTTCTCATATCCTCTGTGTCTGAACCGTTATTGCTTCCTCCTGCCTTCTGAAAGCCTTCTGCCTTCTGCCTCCTGCCTCCTGCCTTCTTGTCCCATAGCCCGAACCTGTAACATTTAGTAACATTAAAGACTTAAGCCTTCATCAACACCTTGAGGAGTGAGAATGTATCAAGACTTGCTAGTAATCGATGCTGATGCTCATAAGCTAGAGAATCCGATGATTATGCGGGATTATCTAGAACCAGAGTATCGCAATCGCGTGGGTTTGGTGATTGATAGCCTTGGTGATCAACGCGCCAAGATTATCGATTTCAATCCAGAAACGGGGAAAAATGACTTTTTGCGGATGTTTCCCCAACCTCAGGGGTTAGGGAAGGGTGGTTTTCGGAATCTGCATCCCGATACCACGTTAGGGGCGATGTTCAATCGGGTACGGATTGAACACATGGATCAAGAGGGGATTGATGTCCATGTTATCTTTGGCACACTGAATCTCATCTTTTCCAGTATTTTAGATAAAGACTTTGCGATCGCACTCTGCCGCGCCTATAACAATTACATGGCAGATGATTGCCGAGGATATGATAATCGCCTCAAACCAATTGGCGTGATCTGTCTTCAGGATGTGGATGAAGCGGTCAAGGAGATGTATCGCTGCGTCAACGAACTGGGGATGATTAGCGTTGCGGTTGCGCCCAATATGCCGATTCCCCATCCCAAAGCCCCCGATGCATTCCCCGAAATTCGCACCTGTAAGGCAATTAGCCATCCTGACTTCCGTCCGATTTTACAAGCGGCGGTAGACTTGGATATTGGTTTAGGGATTCACGGTGGACCCGGTTCCTACATGGTTGGTGGAATCGCGGATCATTTAGAAACCTTTGTCCTCAACCACATTTTTGTTCAGCGCAACCAGCAACAATTGGCATTAGCCCGGATGGTATTTGATGGGGCGTTTGAACAATTCCCCACCCTGCGCGTTGGCTTCTTAGAAGGCGGTTGTGGTTGGCTACCGGATTTAGCCCATGCATTCCACGAACATTGGGAAAAGCGGATTCGTGACTTTGACCCGAAACATCCCTATCGCCCGTCTTTAATGGAATTCACCAAGTTGATGATTCAGGAAAAAGGTGGACGGGATAATGTCAATATTATCTCTCAGGCGAAAAACCTGTTTGATTTATTGTGGAATGCAGCCCATGATCCGAGCAAGATTGAGGATGCTAGTTTGTATGAACATTATGACCTGCGTCACCGTGATCCCTTCGAGTATTTTGAACGGGGTCAAATCTTTACCTCCTTTGAATCCGATGATCCAGGTCCAGCCTATTTACCTGTGGCGATGGGTGAAATTGGCAAGCATTTAACCTGCTTCTCTGGGGATTATGGTCATTGGGATGGTGTACTGCACGGCTGTGTCAAAGATGCTGCAACCGTTGCCGATTATGACCGAGAACATCTGGGACTGCTGTTGGCGGGGAATGCGTTAGCCTTATATGGCGATCGTTTACGTCAATCCTTGCCAGAAAAACCCATGGTTGGTAGCGTTTAAGGCGATAGGGCGACCCGATTAGTAGAGACGTTGCATGCAACGTCTCTACAATAGGATAAGTCGATGGATGGCGGCTTGGGTTATCTATTAAGGTGCGGTGAATCATGGCATTCTCTTCTATCATTCGGACTCTGGAACGATCGCCCCTGACGGGTGAACTCCTCTCTAAACTGAATCGTCAGTCGTCTTTGCACCTGAATGGAATTGCCCGTCTACCTAAAGGATTAGTCTCATCTGCAATCGCCAAAGCCTCGGATCGTAATCTTTTGGTGATCTGCGCCACGTTGGAAGAGGCGAGTCGCTGGGCGGCGCAATTGGAGGCGATGAATTGGCAAACGGTTCATTTCTATCCCACCTCAGAAGCGTCACCCTACGAACCCTTTAACCCTGAATCGGAAATGACGTGGGGACAAATGCAGGTGTTGGCGGATTTGGTGCGTCATTCGTCAACGCCTGATTCAGGAGATACTGAAGAGAATCACTCGGTAACGGTTAACGGCTTGGCGATTGTGGCAACTCATGCTGCACTTCAACCCCATTTACCACCAGTCAAAGCCTTTGCTCCCTATTGTCTGACGATTAACCAAGGGATGACAAGGGATATTAAAGACATCGATAACCAATTAGCCCGCTTGGGGTATGATCGAGTCCCCCTGGTGGAAATGGAGGGTCAATGGAGTCGGCGTGGTGATATTGTAGATGTTTTTCCAGTTGCGGCTGAATTACCCGTGCGTTTGGAGTGGTTTGGGGATGAACTCGAACAACTGCGGGAATTTGACCCCGGTAGCCAGCGTTCCCTGGATAAAATTGAGCAACTGGTACTCACCCCTACTGATTTTAGCCCGATTATTACGGATGCTTTGAGTGATGCTCAAGCCCAACAGGTGCAACTTCATTTAGGGGAAGAGGAACAGGCACTTTGGCAAGCGGGGGGACATCTGGAAGGGAGTCGTCGCTTCTTGGGGATTGCCTTTGAGCAACCTGCGTCTCTGTTGGATTATTTGCCCGATAATACAGTGATTGCCATTGATGAACCTGAACAATGTCGCGCTCATTGCGATCGCTGGGTGGAACATGCTCAAGATCATTTAGATACATTAGCCCATCCCCTTCCCCCTCTGCATCGTCAATATGCTGAATCATTCAACACTCAAACCGCAGTCAGGGCGGGTTTTGATGAAACGTTATCATCAACACCGAAACAACAATCCCTAAACCCGCCCCTACACACTCAAACCTTACTCTATTTATCGGAACTAGCAGAAGCCACCAATGAGACGGCGGTGAATTTAGCCAGCCGCCCGATTCCCGCCACCCCGCACCAGTTTGCCAAGCTTGCAGAAATTGTCCGCAGTGAACGCGATCGCAAGTTTTCGGTTTGGCTGGTTTCGGCTCAACCGAGTCGTTCGGTGTCTCTGTTACAGGAACATGATTGTCCCGCCCAGTTTGTTCCCAATCCCCGCGATTATCCGGCGATTGATAAACTGCAAATCCAGAAAACACCTGTGGCGGTAAAATATTCCGGATTAGCGGAATTGGAAGGCTTTATCCTGCCCACGTTTCGCTTGGTTGTAATGACCGATCGCGAGTTTTTTGGGCAGCATACTCTCGCTACTCCCAGTTATGTGCGGAAGCGACGCCGTGCGGCATCGAAACAAGTTGACCCGAATAAATTAACTCCTGGGGATTATGTGGTGCATAAAAACCACGGAATTGGTCAATTTGTCAAGCTAGAAAGCCTCACCCTTAACCATCAAACCCGTGAATATTTAGTCATCAAATATGCCGATGGCTTATTACGTGTCGCCGCCGATCAGGTCGGGGTTTTGTCACGCTATCGCCGTGCCGATAGCCGTGCGCCGCAACTGAATAAAATGTCCAGTAAAGCCTGGGAAAAGACCAAGAATCGGGTTCGCAAAACGATTAAGAAACTGGCGGTTGATTTACTTAAACTCTATGCCCAACGTAGTCAACGATCCGGTTATGCCTTTCCGGAAGATTCATCCTGGCAAGACGAATTAGAGGAATCCTTCCCCTACCAACCCACACCTGATCAACTCAAAGCCGTGCAAGACGTAAAGCGAGATTTAGAGAGCGATCGCCCGATGGATCGCTTGGTTTGTGGGGATGTGGGATTTGGTAAAACTGAGGTGGCACTGCGGGCAATTTTTAAAGTGATTACCTCTGGCAAACAAGTCGCCTTTCTCGCCCCGACAACCATTCTTACTCAACAACATTACCACACGTTAAAAGAACGCTTTGCTCCTTATCCGATTCATGTGGGATTACTCAACCGTTTCCGCACCGCCCAGGAACGTAAGGAGATTCAGCGCCGCCTTTCTACTGGAGAACTAGATGTGGTTGTTGGTACCCATCAAGTATTAGGCAAAACTGTCAAATTCCGTGACTTAGGAATGCTAGTCGTCGATGAAGAACAGCGCTTTGGCGTGAATCAAAAGGAGAAAATTAAAACCCTAAAAACACAAGTTGATGTCCTTACCTTAACCGCCACACCAATTCCCCGTACCTTATATATGTCCCTCTCTGGTGTGCGGGAAATGAGTTTAATTACCACTCCCCCTCCCTCTCGGCGTTCGATTAAAACCCATTTAGCCCCCTATAATCCAGAAGCGGTTCGTACAGCAATTCGCACTGAATTAGACAGGGGAGGACAGGTATTTTACGTAGTTCCCCGCGTCGAGGGAATTGAAGAAGTCGCCACGAAACTGCGGGAAATGATACCTAGCGCGAGACTGGCAATTGCCCATGGACAAATGCCCGAAGGGGAATTAGAAGCCACCATGCTTACTTTTAGTAGCGGGGAAGCGGATATCCTGATTTGTACCACAATTATTGAATCCGGGTTAGATATTCCCCGTGTCAATACCATCCTGATTGAAGACGCCCAACGCTTTGGGTTAGCCCAACTCTACCAACTGCGGGGGCGAGTCGGGCGTTCTGGGGTGCAGGCACATGCTTGGTTATTCTATCCCAAACAAGATACTCTATCCGACGCCGCCCGCAAGCGTTTACGGGCGATTCAGGAGTTTACCCAGTTAGGTTCCGGGTATCAACTGGCGACGCGGGATATGGAAATCCGAGGCGTTGGAAATCTCCTTGGGGCGGAACAATCCGGACAAATGGATGTGATTGGCTTTGATTTATATATGGAAATGCTACAAGAAGCCATTCGCGAGATTCAGGGACAAGAAATTCCCCAAGTGGATGATACCCAAATTGACTTAAATCTTACCGCCTTTATCCCGGCGGATTATATTCCTGATTTAGATCAAAAGATGAGTGCGTATCGGACAGTTGCGGCGGCGAATTCTCATTCGGAATTAGTCCAAATAGCCGCCGATTGGCATGATCGCTATGGTCCCTTACCCGCACCCATTGAGCAATTATTGCGGATTGTGGAACTCAAGCAGGTGGCGAAATCTCTCGGATTTAGTCGGATTAAACCAGAGGGGAAACAGCACATCGCCCTAGAAACACCAATGGAGGAACCCGCCTGGAAGCTATTGAAAGAGAACCTCCCCGAACATTTGCGATCGCGCTTTGTCTATTCTCCTGGTAAAGTAACAGTACGAGGATTAGGGGTTCTCAAAGCCAATAAACAGTTAGAGAATTTAATCGATTGGTTAAGCAAGATGAAAGGAGCCTTACCGGAAGCGGTATAAATGGTCAATGTGTAGGGGCGGGTTTAGGGAATCACGTTTCGCTATTGATGATAACCTTTGTACAAAACCCGCCCTGACCATAAGACATAAGACTCTTCGAGTATGACATAAGACGAATGACATAAGACATAAGACATAAGACGAATGACAAATAACGAATGATCAATATAATCGCTATTATTAATGGAAAGGGAGGTGTTGGCAAAACCACAACCTCAGTCAACTTAGCCGCCGTACTCGCGGAAAAAAAACAGGTTTTGTTAGTAGATACTGATCCTCAAGGTTCAGCCAGTTGGTGGGTAGAACGAAGTGAGGGAGAAATCGGGTTTGATATCGCCCAAGAAACCAATCCTCAACTCTTGAGTCGTCTACAAACCTTGAAAGATTACGACATAGCCGTTGTGGATACACCCCCCGCCCTGCGTTCAGACGCCTTGACTGCTGTAGTCGCGATCGCAGATTATATTATTTTACCCACACCTCCCGCACCGATGGACTTAGCGGTTTTAATGGAAACAGTACGGCGGGCGATCGCGCCTGTGGGAACCACCCATCGGGTATTGTTAACTCGGGTAGATTCTCGCAGTCGCCGGGAAGCGTTAGAGGCGCAAACCACACTCCGAGAACTCGGTGTTCCCGCATTCGGAACCTTTATTCGGACATACAAAGCCCACGAACGCGCCGCATTGCAGGGGATACCGATTACTCAATTGGGCGGAGAAAATGCCCGTGAAGCCCAAGCTGATTATCGCCGGGTGGCGGATGAACTACACCATCATTGGGGGTGCTAATGACCAAAAAAAAGTTAACTGATTTGCTGCGGGAAGAGGTGGAAAAATCGCCATCTTCCAATCAGCAACCTATTGAAGATACTAACGAACCGAATACAGAAACAGAGGACGAATCAACCATGGCAACCCGCCGAAGAACCAGTACCAGTAAATCTTCAACTCCCACCAAAGCTGACCTTGAAGCTACGGTTGCGGAATTGAGACAGGCACTCGAAGAAGCCCAACAACAAGAAACCACTATCGTTAATTTAAAGGATAGTTTAGCACAAGCGGAGCAACGAGAACAGCAGTTAAAGGAACAAGTTACGGACTTAGAAACCAAATTACAGCAGCAACACGAATCCGTTGAAAATTTGCAAAGTGAGTTAAAAAAACTCAACCATTTAAAAAGTGAGTTTGAGGACGCCAAAAAAGCGGCTGTTCAACTCGCCCAAGCCAATGAGAAGTTGATGCAAGAAGCGGAGAGTCTTAAACAAGAGAATGAATCGCTTAAAGCCACTCAAAAGCGACCGATAGAACCCGCGCCACCCGTGGAAACCAAACGTCCTCCCGCTAGAACTCCCACCCGCCCTATCGGACGACCGATTCAAAAGGAAAGTGAAAGACCGGCTGATTTTGCGAAGAAAACCTGGTTATTGTGACAGGACTTACGCAAAGCCTCTATTCGTAGTGGCTTGACCCACTTAAAATAGGGCTTTGTTTGTAGTAAGCACGAAGCGTGCTTTAACGCATAGCTGGAGAGGGCTAAGGTTCCCTCACTACGAAGCAAATCTATTGCACCATTTTAGCTGTGCCACGCCAGTAGCGTAACGCACCTTTGCTACTAAAATTGTGGAATAGATTTTACCATTGAATTGGGCGCAAGTCTTTGCGCCCCTACGGTTTCGCGGCTAATGGTTAATTCATCAAATAAGCTGTGCCACGCTACTATGGCATATTAATTTTTCTCTTATTTCCGTCCCCCCTTCCGGGGAAGTATGTTTGGAAACTATAGATTTCCGGTGTAAGGGCGCACGGTGTGCGCCCAGTTTCCGTCCCCTTGCGGGGAAGTGTGTTTGTAAAGTATGGACATGTCTTTAAAAAACAAAGACTTGTATAAAGTTTCCGTCCCCTTGCGGGGAAGTGTGTTTGTAAAGCAGAAGTACCATGCAAAATATACACGGTTTATTTGACGTTTCCGTCCCCTTGCGGGGAAGTGTGTTTGTAAAGACTTCTCCTGCGGAGAAATAGTGGGAGAAGTAAAGTTTCCGTCCCCTTGCGGGGAAGTGTGTTTGTAAAGCCCTGCTACAAGTGGCAGCGTCAATGGAAAACAAGTTTCCGTCCCCTTGCGGGGAAGTGTGTTTGTAAAGGTTGAGCATTATCAGGCCCGACTCAGGGAACTCGAAGGTTTCCGTCCCCTTGCGGGGAAGTGTGTTTGTAAAGAGTTCGCTCAGGAAACCATACAGGGACTGGGTTTCAGCGTTCGACTGAGCGCTCACGCCGAAGTCCGCCAAATCGACACCACCCATAAAATCCCACCTGATCCTGCCAAAAATTGAGCAAAACCAATCGTTCAAACCCTCTCCCAGTTAGGCATCGACACCACTTAACGGAAACTCTAGAGTTTCAGCGATTTGCTGACTGGTGTCGATTTGTCAGATTGACAGAATTCCGACCTTATATAATTGTCAAGGTTCTAACTCTAATCAATATACACAAAAACCCCCGAAAACGCCATCCCCAATTGTCACCCCTTGAGCAAATACCCTTTAACAACTTGCAAAATCCGTTCAGCGGCGTACCCATCCCCAAAAGGATTAACGGCGGTAGCCATCACCTGATACGCCTTAACCTCTCCGAGTAATTCACTGGCTACAGCGACAACTTGACTCGGATTCGTTCCCACCAACTTCGCGGTTCCCGCCTCTATCGCCTCTGGGCGTTCCGTAGTTTCCCGCAACACTAACACCGGTTTCCCCAAACTCGGCGCTTCCTCCTGCAATCCCCCCGAATCCGTCAGCAACAGATAACAGCGTGCGATCGCGCCCACTAATTCGCCATAATCTAAAGGTTCGGTCAAAAAGACTCGCGGATGATTACCCAAGATTTGTTTCAGGGGTTCTCTAACCGTCGGATTTCGATGTAACGGTAACAATAACGCCGTATCTGTAAACTGTTCCAACAGTTGAATAAACGCTTGAGCAATATCTTCTAAAGGTTTACCCCAATTTTCTCGCCGATGAACCGTAGCTAACAACACCCGATACTTGTCCCACTCTAACCCCGGAACCGGACATTCAGGTTCCTGCTGGGCTACCGTCAGTAACGCATCAATCACTGTATTTCCCGTCTGGTGAATCTCCCCCACAATCCCCGACGTTTTCAGATTCTCCACCGCCTTAGCTGTAGGCGCAAAATTCAGTTGGGCTAACTGAGAAATCAACCGTCGATTCGCTTCTTCCGGATAGGGATTAAACAAATCATCCGTTCGTAACCCTGCTTCTACATGACCCACAGGAATTTTTTGATAAAATGCCGCTAAAGTCGCCGCAAATGCTGTCGTCGTATCCCCTTGTACAATCACCAACTGTGGCTTAATCTCAGCAAATAACTCCTCCAATCCCCGCAAACTTCGACAGGTAATATCCGTCAGCGTTTGCTTGGCTTGCATTATTTCTAAATCGCGATCAGCTTTAAGTTGAAAGAGCCGCATCACCTGATCCACCATTTCCCGATGTTGACCCGTCAAAATCACCTGAGTCTTAAACTGATCGCAGGCTTGAAATTGTTGGATCACAGGTGCAAGTTTAATCGCCTCTGGGCGAGTACCTAACGTAATACAGATTGTTGGTTTATACATAATTCATAAATCATCAGTCAGTCACTTGTAGGGGCGGGTTTAGGAACTCGATTAACTTGTCACCAATAACGTATCAGCAAAACCCGCCCTCTCTCACCAATAACGTATCAACAAAACCCGCCCTCTCTCACCAATAACGTATCAGCAAAACCCGCCCTCTCTCACCAATAACGTATCAACAAAACCCGCCCTCTCTCACCAATAACGTATCAGCGAAACCCGCCCTCTCTCACCAATAACGCCTCAACAAAACCCGCCCTCTCTCACCAATAACGCCTCAACAAAACCCGCCCTTCCTCACCAATAACGCCTCAACAAAACCCGCCCTGATTCTGAGATAATTTATGCTTATTCATGAGAAAACAATTCCATAATTTATGATTCCTAATAATGCCACCAAATCTGATCAGCTATCTCTAGAACTCTCCAGAGTGTACCATCATCACGTTCAGCCGTTCGACCCAATAGTCCGACTTGCCAGCGTTGAGGTAGCGCGTCTTTCCCATGTAACGCTCCCACCGCCGCTCCGACAATGGCGGCAATGGTATCATTGTCCTTGGTATCATTAACAGCTCGCACAATTGCTGCTTCCGGATTATCGCCATATCGCATTAAGATATAAAGAACACTGGGTATCGTCTCTAAAAGATATGCACCAGAATACCAGCGATCGCACGCCTCCCGAACCGACAATCCTTGTTGATAGGCTTGACTCACTCGTCGTTCCACAAATTGCCACAGATATCCTCTATCCTCAGTAAAAGCACCACCACGCGGACGATAGGATGAATCACTCTCCAAATCCTGAGTGAACTGGATATAAGTTTCCAGCCACCAGTTTGCTTCAGGTACAGTTGATCGGCTGAAAAGTTGCCACAACATTGCCACAAATCCCAAACACGCCGCATTAGATGCCGAGTCATTATGAGTTAACATAGCAGCAAGCGCTGTATCAACCCAGAGTGCTTTGGTTTGAGAACGCAGATGGGGAATTACGATGGGCGCAATTCGCATCAATGCACCATTTCCCGCCGACTTTTGACCCGATTCAAACCACGGTAATCCACTTTTATAATGGCGTAAAAACCCCTTCATCGTTGAGCCGATGCCGAAAATACGTCCCTGAGTAAAGCGCTGCGCCAGACAGTCTGGATTAAGTCCGTGATTCCCATTCAATTCCTCTAGTGTCCAGATAGCTAATTGGGTATCATCCGAAGGTAAACCAACCGGACGGTAATTGGCATAGCGATTGGGTAAATAGTCGCGAATTTCTCCGTATTGGATTTGGCGTCGTTGCGGTGTTAAACTTTCTGTAGTATTCCCTAAAGCATCACCAATGGCTAGTCCTAAGATCATGCCTTCAATCCGATTCCAGTTCATGGCTGGCGGTAAAGGAATCGGTTTATGTTCAAATAAACGTCCTTCATTTAAGTCAATCTTTCCCGTTCTAAACAGCCAATGCAACAGTTGAGTATTATTGTTGAAATTGTGAGGATACTGTGTCATTCATCATACATCCTATTGTCGGGTTGTAGGGACGGGTTTAGGGACAAAGGTAACTCGTAAAGTGATAACTGAACAACGAAACCCGCCCTGATCATCGTTAATAACTTGTTCGGATAATAACCAAACTCAAAAACCGCCCTGATTATCATCAAAAACTTGTCCGGATAATAACCAAACAACAAAACCCGTCCTAATTATCGCCAATAACTGAACAACACAACCTGCCTTTAATTATCAGTCTATCCAATTTAACAGCCAATTAATTATGCCATTGAATGACCAAACCCAACTAATATTAAACCAAATCAAAACATTAGGACTACCTCCCCTAAATGAACTTGAACCCATCCAGGCGAGAGAACAAGCAGCGCAAGCGGATCAATTTTCCCATAAACCTGAACCTGTCGCCAGAGTAGAGAATCGTCTCATTCCGGGTTCTACGGTAGATATTCCGATCCGAATTTATACACCAGCCGGAAATCCACCCTTTCCGATTCTGGTATTTTTCCACGGTGGTGGTTGGGTTATTGGTAGCCTGGATGCGGTGGATAGTATCTGTCGCACCTTGGCAAATCAAGCGGGGTGTATTGTCGTTTCCGTGGATTACCGTCTCGCACCCGAACACAAATTTCCTGCTGCTGTAGAGGATGCGTATACCGCCATAGAATGGGTGGCAAAAAATGCTGCATCATTTCAGGGTGATCCGAAACGGATTGCTGTTGGTGGAGATAGCGCCGGAGGAAACTTAGCCGCCGTTGTCGCCTTACTGTCACGCGATCGCAATTTCCCCTCCCTAAGTTATCAAGTGCTATTCTATCCTGCAACTCAGTATGGCTTTGACACCGACTCCCATCGGCAAAATGGCAAAGATTACCTGTTAACCACAGAGTTATTAGTTTGGTTTTGGCATCATTATCTCTCATCAGCCGCCGACGGGCAAAATCCCCAAGCTTCACCCTTACTGGCGGGCGATTTGAGTAATTTACCCCCAGCTTTGATTATCACCCCTGAATATGATCCCCTGCGAGATGAAGGAGAAGCCTATGGGATGCGCTTGCAAAAAGCCGGAGTATCGGTGAGAATGACTCGCTATGATGGTACAATTCACGGCTTTGTTGGTATGGCACACGTTCTAGATCAAGGTCGAGAAGCCCTAGCTGAAGCCGCCGTCGCCCTCCAGTCTCAGTTCACTTAAAAACCCTTATATAAACCTAGCTGGCTTGGCGCTTCACGAGTATGACAAATGACAAATGACAATCCCCGCCGTTAACTTCAATTGTCCCCACCTACTTACTGACTTCTGGTTATGAAAATAGCATCATTCGTGTCTCCCGCGATCGCAGCCAGTGTGATCCTGTACCTCAACCCCGGATATGCAGCCATACTCAACACCTCGGTTCGCTTAGCCGGATTCTCCCCGGATAATCGTCATTATATTCATCTAGAAAGTTACCGGGATTCAGTCACAGAAGTTCCCACGGCTCATCTGCAAATTATCAATATCCCCAATAATTCCTGTGTCAGAAATGGTTGTCTGCGAACCAACTATAATCGCGATGCCTATAGTCTTAGCAATCAAGCGGCTGAAAACGACTTGCTGCAAGACACAGTAACCCTCCGACAAGATTTGGGACTAAATCGGCTAAAAGTTGGCATTAAACTCCCTGTCATCGATAGCACTCGTCAGCCAGATGACAGCGAAACTGTTACATTTCGCTTAAACAACCAGCCGTTACAACTGCGTCTAGAGCAAAGGCGTATCCCCTCCGTCTTATCTGGAGGCACGTCTCCAGTCGAACGGGCGTCTATGCGCTTAATCATAAACTATCAGAATCAGCGCTTGACTCTGGGTACTTTGAACAACTATCGAGATGCCGTGAAAGGCTATCGGATTCGAGAGGTGCGGCTATCTCCTAACCGTAGTAATATCGTAGTTCTGCTAGATATGCTGCAACCGACTCACGAGGATGTCGTCAAAACCACGTTAGTGCAAAGCTTTTCTTTGCAGCCGTTTGAGAATTAGTCATATTGGTGAATCCAGACTAGAGTCGCTACTCTCACCAATTTAAAGTTATGTGTCTCTAAGTTAGGGAAAGAAAAGAAACATTAAAAAACATTGCAAAGGGTTGTACTTTTCTGAGAGAGTAGTAAATTAGTAATTGAAGCGAAAGAGAAAGCTTCAATGACAGATATTAATGTCACTTGAAAATCCAGAAAGGAGGTAAAGCTAATACTCTGTTAAATCTAATATCTGTCTTATCCGAGACCAAAATTCTAACAGCAACACTCAACGCGAAGACTGATACATCCTCTAACTAGAAATGTAGGGAGCAATGCATCTGAATTATCGAATTTAGAGCAACTCTATTTAGGATTAATTACACAGAGGAAGTCACTCAGAGAGCAGGTTGGGTGTTGTTGTTATGTATAGAAAAGTAGAAGCGTAAAAGATTAATTAGGGTTTGCTGCAAAAACTGGAACCCCTTGAAAATAAAGGTTTTAAAGGCAATTATAAGGTTCATTTAGTGCAAGCCAATTTGCCTCAATAGATAAAAATCCATACAAAGTAGCGAGCGAGACGCTCACACTACGACAACCGTTCCCGTTCTCTATTTCCTGTTCCCCGTTCCCCGTTCCCCGTTCCCTCTCCTCACCCCAACACTTATTTAGCGTTTGACTGGAAACAGGTTAAGATTTGTATACAGGCGTTCTTTCAATCCACGCCGCCGCATCAGCCGTCAACCTTGTTTCCCAATGACCCTTATCCGCGTTCCCAAATCCTGGGAAATCCCCGAAAACCAAATCACGCCTGAAGCCGTTTACTTCAATCGGCGTCGCTTTCTCAAAACCCTAGTCGGTGCGAGTATTCTCCCCATCTTGGGATGTCAAGCCTCCTCTGACTCGGAAACCAATAAGGAACTAGCCGCTACCCTCAATCAACCAACGGTCAAATCCCTTAACACCAATCCCGCATTTGCAAATGTTGACCGTCCCATCACCAATGAGTTACTGGCGGGACAATATAATAACTTCTATGAATTTGGCAGTGGCAAATCGATATGGCAAGCCGCGCAAGCCTTACCGACAGATGAGTGGAAGGTTGAAGTCACCGGATTGGTGAAAAATCCCCGCACCTACGATTTAGACGATTTACGCAAAAAATTCCCCCTCGAAGAACGCATCTATCGCTTCCGTTGTGTGGAAGCCTGGTCGATGGTATTGCCATGGTTAGGATTTCCGATGCGATTATTAATGGAAGAGGTGGAACCCACATCTAAAGCCAAATTTGTCCGGTTTACGTCTTACGATGATCCTCAAATTAGAATCGGTCCAGCATGGTCATTCAGTGGTAAACTACCGTGGCCCTATACCGAAGGATTAACGGTAGAGGAAATGGCGAATGACTTGGCATTTTTTGCCGTGGGGATTTATGGTCATTTTCTGCCGAAACAGCATGGGGCACCGATTCGAGAGGTTGTGCCGTGGAAATATGGGTTTAAGGGGGCTAAGTCTATTGTCAAGATTGAATTTGTTGAGACTCAACCCGCGACATTTTGGAATACGTTAATTCCTTATGAGTATAAGTTTGAGGCAAATGTCAATCCGGATGTGCCCCACCCACGTTGGTCTCAAGCGACGGAAAAGTTTGTTGGGAAAGGACCCAATTTTTCCTGGGAAAGACGGGAAACGCTTCCCTATAACGGGTATGGAGAATATGTAGCACAGTTGTATTCCACCTCCCGCACTTAAAAGTAAAGTTGGACAGCAATAGTGTAGAGACATATCTTGGCACGTTTATCAATTGTAGGGGCGGGTTTAGGGACTAAAATGTGCTTACCCCGCCGATAACTGTTCAACAAAACCCGTCCTTAATCGTTATGGGCTAAACCCTTTATCGAACAAACCATTATGTCTTTTGGTGACTATAGAAAATACTCAGCCGCTGAATTAAAAGCTATCTTTAATATCACGCTATTGAAAGACGCTAATTTATTTAGCAACTTTCACCCCACCGATCAGTCTTAAGCTGTTCGGCATTTAAACCTTAATATCAATAACGGCGAAAGCCTTGTAGTGCGTTAAGCGAAGCCATGCCGCAGGCTTTGCATCTTGCTCGCTACTAATACCCAATTTAAATGCATGACAGCTTATCCTGATTTGCAGGTAGCCGTAAAAAAGATGAAGTCTCGCATTAGCCTGTCCAAATCGGATAACGAAGCAACCCGAGGCAGCCTCTTAGTATCTCACATTTTGTGGGAAGCTAGCGACACTTATAATCTCGGTATCTTTTTTGAACCACCCGTTGATATTAATCCAGAGGAAACACCGGGTTTACCTCACCCATTAAATGGTAAATACGATTGCGCTTTAAGTCTTGATGAGATTGATTTTATTTCGCCGATTATTTCAGTCGTTGAAGTCAAAAAAAGTAGTCTATCTGATGGTTTAGGGCAATGTGTCGCGGAAATGTATGCGACGCTAAAGAAGTTCCAGCAAGATCAAGTCTACGGCATTATCACAGATGGGGAAGTCTGGTCGTTTTTATTGCTAGAAAACCTGACACTCTCGGTTAATGGAAATAATTATTACATTAGCGATGTTGCCGACATTGTTGACCGGATTGGTTATATCGCCGAAAAGTTTAAGAAATAAGCATTCCCTCGAACCAAGCCAATCAAATGGTCAATTGTAGGGGCGGGTTTAGGGACTAACGCTAATTAAGAACCGATAAATGAGCAACAAAACCCGCCCTTGCTTAAGAGCCTAAAGAAAAATCCCACGTAAACTGATAAAAATAATCGCCCCTAAACTAGCGGCAGCAGGTAGCGTAATTAACCAAGCCAGAGCAATCGATTTAAGGGTTTGAAAGCGAACCGTGCGCCAATTTTGAATCAATCCAATACCCACAATACCCCCCACTAAAGCGTGAGACGTTGAAACCGGAAAACCAAAGCGGGAGGCGAGTAAAACAGTTGTAGCTGTGGCAATTTCGGCACAAAATCCACTACTCGGTTGTAAAGGGATAATATTTTCCCCAACGGTAGTAATCACCTTTTTGCCCCAAACAGCTAATCCTGCAACGATACCAGCACCACCAATAATCAGAATCCACAACGGAATATCAAACGCCGTGAGGGGAACCGTACCCGTAGCAATAATATACGCGATCGCAGCTAAAGGAGCGATCGCATTCCCGACATCGTTGGAACCGTGAGCAAATGCGACAAAGCAAGCGCTGAGAACTTGAAACCGCGCCAGTTGTTGCTCAATCGCTGAGGGAAAGGGAGACACAGCATTAGGGGGTGGGGCAATATTAGCTTCAATTTCCGCTTCCCCAGTTTCCAGGATGTGAATGTCTTGAACTTTCGATTCTTCAGGATTAACAGGTAGAATTAAGGGGCTACGTTCCAACTGACGCCAACTAATCAGACTCAGGACAATAGCTGCAACAGAAACCGTAATAATCGGTAAATCATGGGTAGGAATTGGCAAGGCATAAAAGAAAGGACGATTAAATAAACTTGGCATGACAATCGCGCCAAAGATACTCAAAAGAATAGCACTTAGCCAAGGAATCCATTCCCGTAACTGAACCATCGGATTCCTTTGCCTTAAAATTGAGGTATTGATAATACTGTAAAATCCGGCGGCTAAAATACCACTAACAACAGGTGTAATAATCCAAGTTAACGAAATACGACCTAAGGTTCCCCAATCTACTGCCTGCACCCCAATCGCCACCCAACAAAATCCGGCGATCGCGCCAACCACAGCATGGGATGAGGCGACAGGTAATCCCAGGCTGGTGGCAATTTGTAACCATAAACCACAAGCGAGTAACACCGAAGTCATCCCCAGTAGTAACACCTGTGGCTTTTGAGCAAATAACGTTGGATCAATCACTCTCGTTGCTAACGTTGTCGCCACCCCTTGACCAAATAAAACCGCGCCCGTAAACTCTAAAATCCCTGCTATAATTAGCGCTTGGCGTAGCGTAACCGCTTTTGAGCCAACAGAGGTTCCCATGGAATTAGCAACATCATTAGCGCCTAGATTCCAAGCAACATAGAAGGCAAGAATGGCAGTTAAACTGAGTTGAATTAGAGCTATTGAAATCACTCGTTATTCCTTATTTGTGATAATTTCCTGCACGGTTTGCTGATGGTGGTTATAGGATTGCTTTGAAAAACACACAAAAATCACTTGTTCGATAGTTGTCTTTTCTGCCAAAACCTGCTTAACTGTACCTACGGCTATTCTGGCAGCTCGTTCTGGCGGAAATCCATAAGCGCCCGTACTAATTGCAGGAAAGGCAATATTACGAATATTATTTTGCTTTGCCAGTTCCAAACTCCGATAATAACAACTGGCTAACAAAGCATCCTCGCCATGATTACCATCCCGCCAGACAGGTCCGACGGTATGAATCACCCAATCAGCCGGAAGATTGTAACCCTGGGTAATTTTAGCATCACCCGTTTCACAGCCATTCAACCCTCGACATTCTGCCAACAAACCGGGTCCAGCCGCACAATGAATCGCCCCATCCACACCACCACCACCTAGCAGAGAGGTGTTTGCCGCATTGACAATCGCATCAACGCTTAACTGAGTGATATCGCCTTCAATGACATTTATTTTGCCTGTTATCATGAATATTATCTTCCTGAGAAATAATTTTGTTTCCTTGGGTTCAGCACAGATCACCGATAGGTAAGCTCAGCAGTAGGGGAACAGTTTTGGTGTTGTTGTAATAGGCGCGATCGCGTCTATGTTAGGCTCTGTAGAAAACCAAGACTCAGTAGACTCAGCCGATAAATGATACCATTAGCTACCTAACCTTCCCATAGATGTTCCTCTGGAACTGTCTACCTTATGGCTTATTTCTGGGAAGATTCTTCAAGATTGAACTGACGCTCTAGCATAGTATGTTACCCACACCCTTACCCTCTCAATCAAGAATGGATCAGCGCTGGCACACATTCACGGAAATATTACAACGCCTGCATCGAGAAGGCATATACATTAATTCTCAGCAATTAGGCGAATTTATGGTGGCACATGGATTGCCCGTTGATTTGTGTTATGTCCCTGAACATTTGCAGGCTAAAGCCATTCAAATTAATCAAAACTATCAGGGCGATATGGTGTCCCTAACTGAACAATCCGAACCTGATTGGGATTATTCCTGGATGAACGAAGTCCAAACGCCTATCGTCAAAAATAATCCCTGCTATCAAATTTAATGGTCAAACAAAAACCCTACTCAATAGCGAGCGAGACGCTCGCACTACGATGATTCTCTTTTGCATCTTTCCTCCTAAGTAGGTGGGTGGAAATAAACTCAACACTATGAAGTTCTGTAAATAGCCCTCAAACCCTTACATAAAGAAATGACATAAGACATAAGACGTAGCTTGCTTCTCAAGGGAAGCGAGTATGGCGATCACCACCATTAACTTTAACTTTGCCCACCTACTTCTTCATCAATTTCGTTTAACTCTTGACCCCTTACGACTACCTTTTCCCTTCCCTTTAGAGGGCTGAGAATCGGATGTCGGCGCAATCATTGGCACCGTAAAGTGAAACTGACAACCCTGGTCTTTACCCGCCGAGTCTGCCCAAATTTTACCGCCCCATCCCTTGACAATTTGACGACAAATTGCTAAACCTAAGCCTGTGCCGCCCGTAGTCCGTCGCAGCGCCCCTTCTTCTTGATAAAAGCGATCAAAGACATCCTCTAGGCGATTCGGTTCAATCCCTCGCCCGGTATCGGCGACAGTCACTTTTAACATCGAATTACCATTGGTTTGAATCCCAATGGTAATTTCTCCTTGGGAGGAGGTAAATTTGCAGGCGTTGTCTAACAATTTAGCCAGGGTTTCTACCAGCCACTCACCATCGGCTTGGACGAAGGGCAGATCTGTGGGAACGTGAGTAATAATGTTCGGTCGTCGATCCTCTGACCAATGGACATTAATCCGGCTGAGGGCTAACTCAATGCACTCTTGTAGAGAAATAGCTTCTACATTCCATTCCACGCGCCCACTTTCCAGGCGCGAGAGGGTGAGAAAGTCTTGCACCAGTTTCCGCAGGCGTTCGGCGTCGTCAAGGGCGGTATTCAGCATCACCTGACGCAATTCTGGTGACATATCCGGTTCGCTGGCGAGACTTTCTAGGCAAACCTGAATCGTGGACAGGGGGGTGCGGAGTTCATGACCCGTGATAGCGACTAAGTTACTACGAGTCCGGTCAAGGGCGGCGAGTTGTTGGTTCAAATCTTGCAAATTGGCATAAGCTTCAGCTTGGATTAAGGCGACACCCACTTGAGTTGCGATCGCTTCGACAAGGGCGAGTTCTTCATCCTTCCACCGATAAGGGGTTTCGTCGCAATGGTGTAACTCAACCATCCCCAATAACCGACCCTGATATAGTACAGGAACCATGAGCCACGATCGCATGCCAAAGGTTTGCACCAATTCCTTTAACTTAGAGGACGGGGAATTAGCGCTTTTGCTGGGTGTCTGGTTCAGCCGAGGATCATGTTGGGTATCTTCTACGGAAATAGACTCTTGATGTTCGACAATGGCTTGAAACAGAGTATTGTCTTTTAGGGGCCAAGGGCTACCTAGGGTGGAGCAAAGGAGCGTGCGATCGCGCCCTCGGGTTTCTAGGTACTCATGGGTAATCGTGGCTTGAGTATCCGTGGCTTTACAGCGGTAAATCAGACAACGACAAGAACCCATGGCTCGCCCTAACTCTTGCACCGCGATTTCCATAACTTCATGGGGATCGAGCGATCGCCGAATCGCTGTGCTAATCGAATTCACCAAACGCTCGCGTTGTTCTTGAGCCGCGATCGAGCTATAGGCTTTCAGGAGTTTATACTGACCCGCTTGTAAGTAAGTCACTAGCCGTTGCACAAACGGATCGGGATTGGGTGAGTCTTGCCGATTCCGGTCTGAGGGTTGAGTTGAGCCAGAACTGATATACTCAGCTTTTGCTTGCTCGATTTTATCCGCTAACTCAGGTCGATAGGTAGCAATGCGATCCAGAAGCAACTCGGCGGCTTTGGCACTAACCGTCCGGTCAAATGTCCAAATTCCCTCAAAACGTCGAGACGTATCCATCTCCCCATTGGCGCTACTGGAGGCAGACGAACGTTTTTCTCGACAGATCAGACAGTTCGCATAGTGAGAACCAATTACCACTAAATGCCACTCGTGACTTAGGGCATCGCCCGGATCAAATGCCACGGTTTCGTGGTGATCTGAGCTATTCTTGAAATCCGTTTCTGGTGCGGCTAAGACATAGACATGAGGTGTCCGTTGGGCAATGCGCCGATAGCGATGGGCTTCCTGACGATAGAAGCGTTCTCGCTGAAAACAGGCAATCACCAACGGTTGCTCCGAACCAGCTAAGACCTGATCTTCCATCGCATGGGAGAGTGCGGTCAACGACGCTTTGAAATATACTTGTTGCCTCAGGTGGGGCATGGCTTGGAGTAAGTGAGCCAGCACCGAAGTTTTGATGATCATTCAAATAAGCGATAAGCAGTTTTTAGCTTGAGCTTGGCAACAAACCCTTGACAAATCCCTTTTTTTATGATTTTTATTGCCATAATCCCCGATTGATCGAGAGCAATCGGCAGGTATAGGGGATGCCATTCAGCAACGCGATTCGGCAAAGAACCGCTGTGGGTCATCTAAAGTTGATAACTTGTCCTATCAACCTATCGTACAAAAAAGAAGGTAACTTCCACCTAGCGAATCCGAGAAAATTCCTCTCTAGACTCCGGGGAAATGTCCAGGTGAGCGAATGTCTCGAACCCGATGTAGAGCAATTTGAAACCTCAAAGCCGATTCCAGGATGCTGGTAACGCTGAGGGTTCCTGGGTAAAACTGGAACGCTGGAATGCTTTAACTACTGAGAAACAAAAGAAATTTCTTTTTACCCTGATTTTGTGGTGGAGTTACTTTCGCTGAGTGATAAGTAGGTGGACACAATTAAAGTTAGCGGTGGAGATCGTCATTTGTCATTTGTCATTTGTCATTTGTCATTTGTCATTCGTCATTTGTCATACTCGCTATCCTTGAAAAGCAAGCTAAGTCCTTTGTAAGGGTTTGAGGCTTGTTAACATAACTTCATCCGGTTGAGTTTATTTCCACCAACCTCCTTAGAGAATCGTATTCGTCTGGCTTGGTTGATTAATCGGAGGACTCAAAGAATGAGAATCCGGCAAATCTTAACCAGAAATAGATAAAAGTAAGATTTTGATCAACCTAAATCTCTATTTATTATGTCAAGTTGTTTCCAGGTTGCTGGACATAAAAAACAAAACTTGTTTAATAGTCTGGGGTTTAATTATTTTTTACTTAGTTTAGTTCCGATAGCACAAGTACCTAATGTCAATAAACCCAATAGCGTTGATGCTTCAGGAACAGGAGCTTTAAATTTTTTAGACTCAATAAAATTCATATAAGCTTTTTGATTGTTAGGGTTAAAAAAAGAATTATTTGAACTCTGGAAAAGATTAAAACCGTAGGCGTCACCAACAGCCAAGACTTGACCACCGTTGGCAAAAGGCTGAAATTCCACCATCGACCTGATTGATCCATTTGTACCAATCAGCATCCCCCCAGTGGGAGTAATATCGGTTACCATTGACTCAATATCAGTGGCTAAGGATGTACCAAATGTTTGACCTCTTAGGTCGCCTAATGCGCCGACAGTAGTTGGAGAAACTGTATTTTTAAACATGCCACCTGTAGGAGAATTGACACCACCGACAACACCTGTATACCGTGAACCGAGCCCTAGTGATTCCAGTACCGAATTAGCCGAATTCTGTTCAGAACGATTTGAATCAGATTCAACAATCACAAAACCACCCGTTTTGACAAAATTTCTCAGCACAGTACTTTCAGTGGGTGTCAGAATTGTTGAGGATGTTCCGTGAAAGAATATATCAACGTCAGCAAGATTTGCCTCGGTTAGGGTTGATACTCCTGGAAGAATAGTATGTGAACGCTCCAGAAGACTTGCTCTAAATTCACTGTATAGCAATGCACCCTTTCCGTCATTAAATAAGTCACCACCACGCTGATTAGCGCTGTTCCAACTTCTTAGGGTTAATGCACCTGCTGCATTTCCTCCTAAAGCTTCTATCAAAATAGATATTGATAAAGTTATTGTTATTAATAGTTTATTCATAGCAGTAATGGTATGATTAACTTCTTAATGTTCAGGATACATAAATTTAGAGTTTAACTCTCTAGTTTTTGGTCATATTCACAAACACTTTATATAGAGCAATGAATTAAGTCATTATTGATTTAAATGAGTATTAAGCACAAATTTACATAGATGAGAGATGACACCTGTCACTTCATCTACATTGATGAAACTATTCCAATATTTGTAAAAAAAGTTTATATTGTTTAAATAAACTTAACTATCTTAACCAAATAAACTATCATATTTATAAGATAAACTTATCAAAACCCATGGATTTTATCTTCACACAATATTTAAAACTTACCCCTTGACAAAGGGCAAATGACAAAGGACAAATGACAAAGGACGGACAAAGGACAAAGGAATGAATAAACTGTTGCCAGGTTTCTCCGAAGGGTTCCCTGTAGCGCTAAGAGTATGGTTAGTGTTTTTGCTATGTCTGGTTTTACTCGGATACTCAGTTCCCTTCAGTATCGTGGTGGGTGCTGTTGGGGGAATTGCTGGCGGCTGGGTTGTGGCTTGGTGGAATAGTAAAGATAAACCCAAGGAAGCACCCTCTGAACCCCAAGATGAGCCAGAGGAAGCCCCCGTCAAGTTAAGTGGATTAGCCTTGGCGAAACAGCGTCGAGATGCTAGAGCGAGGAAGCGTTCCCAGAAAAGCTCCGTTCCATTGACGGGATTATTCAACCGAAGTAAGTAGTGAGGGAACTTCAGCCCTCTCCAGCTCGGAGAACTAAAGTTCTCACTACAAACAAAGCCCTATTTTAAGTGGGTCAAGCCACTA
This sequence comes from Coleofasciculus chthonoplastes PCC 7420, assembly GCF_000155555.1. Taxonomy (GTDB): domain Bacteria; phylum Cyanobacteriota; class Cyanobacteriia; order Cyanobacteriales; family Coleofasciculaceae; genus Coleofasciculus; species Coleofasciculus chthonoplastes_A. The sequence goes on along the minus strand of NZ_DS989849.1, from coordinate 78,845 downwards.
CGTCGTAAATTCAGATGCCACAATCATAGAACCAATTCCTTTATTGGTAAAAATTTCTAAAAGTAGGGCGTGGGGGATTCGACCATCAATAATATGAGCCGCCCGTACCCCCTGAGCCAGCGATCGCACACAACAGTTAACCTTAGGTATCATACCGCCAGCCACAACGCCCGATGTCATTAACTCTCGTGCTTGTTGAATATCTAGCTTAGCCATGAGAGTGGAAGGATCTTTGTAATCCTGTAAAATCCCCGGAGTATCAGTGAGTAGAATTAACTTTTCCGCCCCCAAAGCGGCAGCAATTTCGCCAGCAACGGTATCGGCGTTGATATTATAGGCTTGACCCGCCTCATCAGCAGAAACACTTGACACAACTGGAATGTAGCCACTTTTGACCAAGGAGTCCACCAGTTTAATATCAACACTGCTGACTTCTCCAACAAAGCCAATCCCCTTGCGCCCTTCTGGACGGGCTTTGATTAAATTCCCGTCTTTTCCGCAAAGTCCCACGGCTAAACCCCCAGCCTGGTTAATTAGCGAGACTAACTCTTTATTAACTCGACCCACGAGAACCATTTCCACAACATCCATCGTCGGCGCATCCGTTACCCGCAACCCATCCTTAAATTGTGGTTCAATCCCCAGCTTATCCAACCAGCTATTAATTTCTGGACCACCGCCGTGAACCACGACGGGACGAAAGCCGACACAGGATAAGAAGACAACATCCCGAATCACTTTATCTTTGAGGTTGCTATCCTTCATCGCCGCCCCTCCATATTTAACCACAACCGTTCTCCCAGCAAACTGCTGGATGTAAGGTAGGGCTTCACTGAGTATCTGCACACGGGTTGCTTCGGCTTCCCGGATTAAATCGTGATCGTTTTCTTGTACCATCGACAGGAACTGGAAGACCAATAAGATATCCCAAGCAGTTTAGATCATTTTTTTATCAAAAATCTCCCCCTGCTTCCAGACGTGCCATGGCACGTCTCTACATTGCTCCCCCTGCTTACCCATTTCCCTATTCGCCAAAATCCTCCATGGGATAGAGTTGATTGCTACTCCACCAGAAGGATGCGATCGCGGCTAGATTGCCTTTGAATAAAGGGTGGAAGCGCGAACTTCTAAGATTTGCTAACTATTGAGAGAGGACATTCATACATGTTGATTAAACACTATCGTAAAAGCTTACCTGCCAGTGCGATCGCCTTAGCGCTGATGGCTGTACTGCTTCCCTCCTGCGCCGACACCACCCAAGACGTTGTTACCGCAGGACAAGAGGAAGAAAACGTAACGGCTGAGGAAGTCGAGGAGAACACCGAACAACTTATCGGTCAAAGCGTGAGCATCAGAGGCGAAGTGAGAGATGTTCTGGATAATGTCACCTTTACCATCTCAGAGGATGAGTTTTTCGGCGGTGATGAAATTATCGTGGTCAATACCTCCGGTGAACCCTTTATGCTGCCAGAAGATGACGATGTTGAAGTCCAAGTCACTGGTGAAGTGCGTCAGTTTAATATGGTAGAGTTTGAGGAAGAATTCGACTTAGACTTCCAATTCGATACCGACTACGAACAACAGCCTGCGATTGTCGCTGAATCACTGGCACTTGCACCCAAACCCGGAGAAATTACCGAAGATCCTAGCCAATTCTACAATCAAACCGTGGCTGTAGAGGGTGAAGTGGAAGAAATTATGAGTAACAATACCTTTACCCTCGATGAAGATCAGTTAGCGGGTGGCGGTGATTTGTTAGTCTTCACCTTAGTCGCACCGGAGAGAACCATGGTCGAAGGTGAAGATGTTGTCGTAACGGGTGAGGTACGTCCCTTTATCGCGGCTGAATTTGAGCGGGATTATGAGTTAACCTGGGATTTGGATGTCAAACGCCAACTGGAAGCCGAATACGAGAATAAGCCTGTATTTATTGCTAAATCCATCTATCCCTCTGCTCAATAAGCTGTTCGGCATTTAAACCTTAATGTCAATAATTGCGAAAGCCTTGTAGTGCGTTTAGCGAAGCCATGCCGCAGGCTTTGCATCTTGCTCGCTACTAATACCCAATTTAAATGCATGACAGCTTAATAGATTGATTACTCCTAAATTAGATCCCCGACTTCTTGAAGAAGTCGGGGATCTGGTAGTCAGCAAAATGTTCAGTTCAATCCATCACTTCAAAGGACTGCACTTGTAGGACTGGACCAATCATTGCTGTGGTCATCACATCCTCTCGCACCTCTCCTTGCACCTTCACGTTCAGGTTAGGTTGCTGTAACTCATCGGGGGCATCCTGAAGTTCATAGGTTTCTCCAGAATCGGCAACTAAAGCCCAAGCCCCCATGCCAATATCCTTGTGTTCGATTTTGCCCGTGACATTAATGCTCATGCAAATCTCCCCTCTTCTTTAGAGGCAAAATAGGCAAGTCCGAAGCAGAGGAAGGCATTCGCCATTAAAAATAGACGCGCCCCAATCCCACTTCCTAACCACAGAACACTAGGAGACATTACCGCACTTACCGCCAAACAACTGGCAACACCCAAGGCTGAACCAATCGCCACCCATTTCCATTGGGGATGTCCCAGGAACAATGCCACTAGGATAAAGGGAATCAGCACACTGGCAAAAATGGGATTTAATACCCCACTGCCTTGAACCGCAGTACCCAGTTCCGGAATCGAACTGCCCATGACTCGTAGGGGCCACTGGGGTAAGTCAAAGATATACAAGCCGCGCAGGAAGAATAATCCCGAACTTCCAGCCACTAATCCTGTGGTCAAACTCCAGCCAAAGGACAAATAGTTCCGTAAGAACCACGCCAAGAGGTAGGAACCCAGAACCATGAGAACTTTCGGCAGCAGTGCAACTGCACCACCATCAATCCAGAACCGGAGATTCAGATAACCACTATCGCGCAACCAACGGAAGAAATCACGGAAGGTAATTTGTCCTTTCGTCGCCAATTGCACTGCACCCCCAGCATCTAATTGCCCAGCACCAAAGTGGTTGAGGGGATCATCTTCAACCTGGCGACTGGATTGTTGGAGAACGGTGAAAATTTCATCGGGATCATTAATCCCACTCGCTTTCACCAAAGCCGCCACCCCAGCAACGTGGGGGGCTGCCATACTGGTTCCCTGAAAGCCAGAAAACATGGCAGTTTTGGTTTTGGGATTAATGGTTTCTTGGACAATCTTACCCGCTTCACTACCACCAGGGGCAGAAATGTCAACTCCTGCACCATAGTTAGAATAGGGGGCTTTCACGCCAGCGGAATCCACAGCGGAAACACCCAAAACATGGGGATAACGGGCGGGATAGGAGGCGGAATTTTGGTTAGCATTCCCTGCTGCTGCAATAATCGCCACACCTTTGTTATAGGCATAGTCGATCGCCTCTTGCATGAGTTTACTTTCACCGCCACCGCCCAAGCTCATATTGATCACATCCGCGCCATTATCTGCGGCAAATTTAATCGCTTCAGCGATATCGGAAATCGTACCACCGCCACCCGCACTCAATACTTTTAAGGGCATGAGACTGGCTTCGTAGGCGACGCCAGCCACCCCGTAACTATTATTGGTGGATTGGGCAATGGTTCCAGCAACGTGAGTCCCGTGACCATTATCATCGAAGGCATCAACTCTATCGTTTACGAAGTCGTACCCTTCGACCAGTTTGGTATCTTTGAGATCAGGAACCGGACTAACCCCAGTGTCAATCACCGCTACCGTAATCCCACTTCCCCGCGTCTCATCCCATGCGGCTTCCACATTAATGCTGCGGAGATTCCATTGCTGGCTATAGCTGGGGTCATTGGGAACAAAAAACGTGCTGTAGATATAGTTGGGTTCAATATATTCCGTGTCCTTCGCCAGTTCTGATCGTTTAAGCTGACGCAGGACTTGTTTATCTCCCTCCAAAATGTAAATATTGTCAACATCAGAGAATTCGCTATTGAGTCGCGGGGTCACGCCGTATTTTTGCGCGATCGCGTCCACCTCAGCACTAATCTCTGTAGCGGGAATATCTTCCCGGAAATCCAGTACAATTGAGCCAAATTCCCCCTGATTTGCCAACCCTTTAAAGTTGAACAGGGCAAAACCTAGCCCAATCACAAACAAACACAGTAACAAAAACTTTTTCATTGGCAACTCATCCACTATCGTGCCAGTTTAACCTCTACGATAACTTATTTGTTATTTGTCATTCGTCATTGGTCATTGGTCATTCGTCAGGAAATAGGGAACAGGGAACAGGGAACAGGGATTTTAGAGCAACTTCTTGGCTTATTCGTTACAATCAATCTTTGGCAAAATATGTTGCTACATTGGTTCTTTGTCATTGAGCGATGAGTCAGGGCGGGTTTAGGCACATCAGGGTGAGGTTAGAAAGGATAGTAGTAAAACCCGCCCCTACAACTGTCATAACTCTTCCCATCTCCCAGACGTGCCATGGCACGTCTCTACATCCTCAGCTTCCCCCGCTTCCCCAGCTCCCCCAGCTTCCCCAGCTCCCCATCACCCGCCGCCTTGGTAGAACAGCTCCAGAAAGCGGAAAAATTTCTCACATAAGTTGCGATCGCGTGCGCCTGCTTCCATCTCCTTGGTAATCTCCTCTATAGCTTGCATCCAGTAAGGGCGATCGCTTGAGGGTTCATTCCGGGTGCGATGGAGTCGCTTACTGATAATGGCATCGGCGATATTGACAAGCTGGAAAACTTGGACAATAAATGGAATTTCATCACCCTTGAGTCCCTTAGGATAGCCGGTGCCATTGAGTCGTTCTTGATGAGACAAGACTAGGGGGGCAAATTCTTTCAATCCCGGAAGCTGCTTGCAGATCAAAGCCGACACTTCCGGATACTCGCGAATTTTTACCCAATCCTGTTCGCTTAAGGAACCGGGATTGAGTAAAATCGAGTCGGGAATGCTGAGTTTGCCTAAGCCATGACAGTAACTCAGGAAAACAAGCTGGCGTAGTTGAGTTTTGTCCAATTTCAGCCAGCGCCCAAAATGTAAGCACATCGTTCGCAGACGATAGCAGCGTAAACCAGCCGTGACGTTTCGAGCCAGCTGGATTTGTTCAAGAAAATTTAAGATATCGGCGTCGCCGGGGCGAAGCATTCCACTTCAGAATGAGTTTAGGTTACTTTTATTGTTGCATTTTTGTTGAGGTTAGTGATCCCCACCTCAATTAACGCTTTTAGATACAGACCAGTCAGTTGGGTTAGGAGGAGGACTGTATAGCGCTTTATACATTAGAGGAGTCTATTAGTGCATCTTTAACCTTACCATAAGGCTGGATACAATCAGAATTCTGTATTTAATTTTCGTATGTTTTTATTTCTCTCCAAGTTACTCCCCTTATTTGTGTATCCATTAGGACTTGCTTGCGTACTGATGGTTGTGGCGTTAGTCTTGTCCTGGAAACGCCCCCGCTTGGTTCCTATCCCTATCGCCTTAGGATTGATCATCTTGTTAGTCGCTAGCAATGGTTGGGTTGCCAATAGCATGGTTCAATCCCTAGAGTGGCAGCATATTCCACCCACAGAGTTACCCCAGGCGGAAGCGATCGTGATTTTGGGTGGGGCGACTCGATCCGCCATTCCGCCGCGCCCTGCACCGGATTTAAATGAAGCAGGCGATCGCGTTTTCTATGGGGCGCAGCTTTATCAGCAAGGGAAAGCCCCTGTGATTATTGCCTCTGGGGGGCGGATTGAGTGGCGGGGTGGGGGTTCTCCGGAATCAGCGGATATGGCTCAAATCTTAGAAATGATTGGCGTTCCTCCCTCAGCAATTTTGCAAGATCCGGCGTCTCTGAACACTCACCAAAATGCTGTCAATGTGCGAAGAATTTTACAGCAGGAAGGGATAAAAAAGGTATTATTAGTTACTTCTGCCATGCATACACCCCGCGCCCTGCGGGTTTTTCAACGTCAGGGGATTGAGGCGATTCCAGCACCGACTGATTTTTTGGTCACTCAACAAGAACTGAATGAACCGAATAGTAGTCTAGCGGCTATTTTATTGAATGGTTTGCCAGATGCTCAAAATTTAGATATGACGACCCGGGCGATTAAGGAATATATTGGTACAGCCGTTTATTGGCTACGAGGATGGTTATAAGCTGTTCGGCATTTAAACCTTAATATCAATAATGGCGCAATCCTTGCCGTAGTGCGAGCATCTTGCTCGCTAGATTGAGCATCTTGCTCGCTAGATTGAGCACATTGCTCGCTACTAATACCCAATTTAAATGAATGACAGCTTAAGAATGCAGAAATCCAAAAGCCCCGATAAGTGAAGGGCGGGTTTTGCTCTTCACTTATCGGTGAGAAGCTTACCTGAGTACCTAAACCCGCCCCTACAATATGACTTATTATTTATTACTTAATTAAAGGTAACGTCACTGTAAATGTTGTACCAAAACCAACCTCACTTTTGACTGTTATCTCACCCCCATGTAAATCAACACATTTTTTAACAATTGATAATCCTAACCCGGTTCCGGCAATCGTTCCCACATTCCCGGCACGACTAAAGGATTCAAATAATTTCGCTTGATCGGCTTGGGGAATGCCAATTCCTTTATCCTGAACCTGAAACACAACCTGGTTTTCTTCACAGCTTAAATTCAGCGTAATTTTACCCCCCTGCGGTGAATACTTAATCGCATTCGAGAGCAAGTTAGTAATCATTTGTCGTAGTAATTTAGGATCTAAATTAGCGCACTCACAACTCCCGTGATGCGTAAAAAACAACTGATGTTTCTCATCTACAGTAATTTGTAATCCTTCAACGATTTCCTCAAAAAAGCTAACTAAGTAGATCGGTTCTGGGTTGAACTCGACTTTCTCAAGTTCTGCCTTGTTAATAAATAACACATCTTCCACTAAAGCGGTTAGATGTTTAACGGAAAGCTGAATCCGCTGAAAATGTTTGCGCTGCTTCTCTGCATCCAATTTATGGAGATACCGTTCCAGAATTTCGGCAGATGAGTTAATTGTTGTCAAAGGTGTGCGGTATTCATGGGAAACGGTGGAAATAATTCGGGATTTGAAATGGCTGAGTTCTTGTTCTTGAGCCAGCGCCAGACGCAACTGAGATTCTAAGGTTCGTAATTGATCATTAGCTTGTTGGAGTTCACTGGTTCGTTCAGCGACGCGATGTTCGAGTTGTTCATTTGCCTGTTGTAATTGTTGCTCTTTTTGATTGAGTAATTGGATTGTTTTAGCCCGTTCAATCCCATAGCGGATAGAACGCACTAATAAATTACTGTCAAAATCACCCTTGACTAAATAATCTTGCGCTCCTTTCTGAACCGCAATTGTGGCTAGCGATTCATCTTCTAATCCGCTGAGAATAACAATGGGAATAGTGGGAAATTGATTGTACACCTGCTCAACGGTTTCCAAGCCGAAACTGTCGGGTAATGACAAATCCAATAAGATGACATCATAAGCATCTTGATCCCTCGGCTGTAGTACCTCTTGCAAACAGCGATGGTGAGTAATTTGGAACGGAGTTGACTTGATAAAATCAAGGAATTCTGTGATTAAATCAGCATCACCGAGGTCATCTTCAATGAGTAAGACTCGGATAGGATCGGTGTACATGGTAATTATTTGGGTGGAAGTTTGACAACGGTAAACCAGAAGTTTTCGATGGATTCGACAATTTTGATAAAGTCCTGCATACCCAGAGGTTTTGATACATAGCAGTTCGCACCCAAGTTATAGGACTTAAGAATATCGTCCTCAGCATCAGACGTGGTTAAAACCACCACAGGGATGCGTTTAAAGTAGTTGTCACCTTTAATATCTTGGAGTACCTCACGCCCATCTCGACGGGGTAGATTGAGATCCAGGAGAATTAAGTCTGGCGAGATAGCCTGAGTATATTTACCTTCTTGTCGTAAGTAAGCCAGCGCCTCAACTCCATCCCTGACACTATTGAGATTAATCTGTAATTTGGCATCTTCTAGGGCTTCTTCAATTAAGTCAATATCCCCCGGATCATCTTCAACTAGGAGAATTTCAATCGCTTTAGTTACTGGGTTCATCAAGCAGGTCATAACATACAGTGTTTGTGGATAATTTTCGCACTATTCCCAATTTATGACAGAGTTCCCAAAATCTGGAGAAAACTAACGTTATTTGTCATTGGTCATTGGTCATTGGTCATTGGTCAGGCTATAGGCTATAGGCAATAGAATAAGTAAGGTAGAGTTTTGTAGTTAACTTCCCCAGCTTCCCCAGCTTCCCCAGATCCCCCATCTCCCCTACACGGCGGGTAGTGTAAAGTAAAACGTGGTACCTTGTCCTAACTCTGATTCTACCCAGATTTGTCCGCCGTGACGTTCGACTATTTTTTTGGAGACGGCGAGTCCAATCCCTGTCCCTGGATACTCTTCCCGGTAATGTAGGCGCTGGAAAATGACAAAGATGCGATCGCAATACTGTGTGTCCATTCCGATACCATTATCCTGAACCGCAATCTGCCAAAATTGCCCCTCTCGTGTCGCGGTGATGTGGATGCGAGGCGGCTGTTGGGTACGGAATTTAATCCCATTGGTAATCAGGTTTTGCAGCAGTTGCGCCATTTGGGTGGGATTGGCGTTCACTTGGGGTAACGAGTCAGTGGTAATTATTGCCTTATTTTCTTTAATCAGAGGACTTAAATCTGCCAAGGTTTTCTTAAGAATGTGTCCCAAATCCGTGGGTTCGGGAATCAGTTCCGGTTTACTTACCCGTGAATAGGTTAACAAGTCGCTAATCAGGCTTTGCATTCTCTGTGTTGCATCGGTAATATAGGCGATATATTTATCGGCGCGTTCGTCAAGTTTACCTCGGTAACGTTTCACTAACAAATCACTGTAACTCCTAATTTTTCGCAGCGGTTCTCGTAAATCATGGGAAGCAACATAAGCAAACTGTTCTAAGTCTTGATTAGAACGGGCTAAATCTGCGATCGCGGCTTTGAGTTCTTGTCTGGCTTGTTTGCGTTCGGTAATATCTCGACACAGGGCTAAAATGCGACAGCCCTCGTCGGTGTCGATAACTCTAGCATTAATTTCAATCGGAATAATTGTACCATTGGCATGACAATAATCAGTCTCTAAATTTTGCACTGATCGTTCCACTAACGCCTTTTGTATTTCCGCCACATTGCGTTCTAAATCATAAGGCGCTATCCAATCGAGAACAGGTTTACCCAGAATATCGGACACATTACTCTGTCCAGTAACGCGAACATATTCCTGATTTGCATCTAACACTATACCCTGCCGATCAAGTACCACATAACCCGTCTGCGTGGTATCAATTAACGCCCGATATTTTGCCTCACTTTGCTGTAAAGCTTCTTCAGCGCGTTTGCGATCCGTGATATCACTAATTGAACCCGCCATTCGCGTTGGTTTACCCGTTTCATCCCAAATTGCTTGCGCCCTAGCATAAATCCAGCAGTAGTCCCCATATTTTTGGCAAAGGCGATATTCTATGGCATAAGGAACATGATTCTCTAAGTGATTTTGCATCGCCGCCATGACGCGATCGCGATCTTCTGGGTGAACTTTAGATTCCCAGAAATTATAATGATTTTCGCCTTCTTGTTCTTCATAGCCTAAAATCTGTTTAAACCGGGGTGAAAAATAAACCTCTCCCGTACTAATATTCCAATCCCATAACCCATCGCCTGACCCCCGAACCGCTAAAATAAATCGCTCTTGCGTTTCTCGTAATGATGTTTCTATGTCCTTTCGCTGGACAATTTGGGCAGCTAAATCATCATTTATTTGATTCATTTTGGTGGGACTGGGTAAGCTTAATGCTTGTGGGAGCATCGGGATTATTACCAAAGCTGTGTAAATAGAAATAATCGCGGTTATGGCTTTAATAAATCCCGATACCCAATAGATAGGATACCAAAGGGTCACAATTCCGATTAAATGAGTCGTACCACAGCTAATGATAAAGGCACTAAATAACCCAAAGACTCCTTTAAAGGGTACATCTTGCCGCTTTTGGATAAAGTACAGCAGCGTAATCGGAATCGAATAGTAGGCTAAGGCAATCAAGCCATCGGCAATAACATGCAGTCCGACTAAATTTGTTTGCCAGAGATAACAATGTCCGTGGGGAATATACATAATGGTCATTTGTCATTTGTCATTTGTCATTTGTCATTTGTCATTTGTTGCAGATAACTCTTACTCTATAGGGGCGGGTTTAGAGATATCAGGGTGAAAACCTTCCCGTTAGTGGTAAAACCCGCCCCTACAACTGTCATAATTTTTCCCATCTCCCCCATCTTCCTCATCTCCTCTACACAACAGGTAGAGTAAAGTAAAATGTACTACCCTGACCTAATTCTGACTCGACCCAAATTTTTCCGCCGTGACGTTCGACTATTTTTTGACAAATGGCTAATCCAATTCCTGTCCCTGGATACTCTTCCCGGTAATGTAGGCGTTGAAAAATGGCAAAAATGCGATCACTATAGCTGGGATCAATGCCAATCCCATTATCTTGAATGGAAATCTGCCAAAAATCATCCTGACAGTCAGCCTTAATATCAATTTGTGGCGGCTGTTCGCGGCGAAATTTAATCGCGTTAGCAATTAAATTCTGTAAGACTTGCCCAATTTGTAAGGAATTAGCTTGCACAATGGGAAGGTGTGTGGTATTAATAATTGCCTGATTTTCTTCAATCGCTGGACTTAAATCCGTTAATGTCTGCTGAAGAATTTCACCTAAATCAGTGGGTTCTAAAACCAGTTCATTGCGGCTGACTCGTGAATAGGTCAATAAATCCGTAATTAACGCCTGCATCCGGATGACACTATCGGTAATATAGCCGATATATTTATCCGCCCGTTCATCTAACTGACCCTGATAGCGTTTCACCAATAAATCACTATAACTCCTAATTTTCCGCAGGGGTTCTCGCAAATCGTGGGAGGCGACGTAGGCAAATTGTTCTAATTCTTGGTTAGAACGCTGAAGCTGTTGATTAAGTTGCTGGAGTTGTTCCTCATCGTGCTTACGTTCTGTCTGATCCTGCACCAGAGACAGAATAGAAACAACAGCGTTTGATTCATCAAACAACACAGAGTTATACCACTGGCAATATAATACATTGCCATCCTTAGTTAGATTACGGTTCTCAATAATCTCAGGTGGCGATTCTGGATTCAATAGGTTTAAAGCTTTTTGATGGACAAATTCAAAGTCATCCGGATAAACAAATTGCCAATCATTAAACTGTTTGCCCAGAACCTCCTCCGCCTTCCAGCCCAAAATACGCTCGGCTTGTTTTGACCAACCCTGGACACGAAACTGACTATCCCACTCTATCACTCCCAGGGGTGAATTTTCGACATGAAATCGTAATTGTTTATGGGCATTTTCTAAGTCAGCCGTTCGCTGTTCTACCCGCTGTTCTAAGTCTTCATTGGTTTGACGCAGGACATCCTCAACCCGTTTATAGTCAGTAATATCTTCAGCGATACCGAGAAGCAGTTTTGGTAATCCTGCAACCGTTCGAGAAAAAACCGTCTCTCGACTCCGCAGCCAGCGCCATTCTCCATTGGCATGTTTCATCCGATACTCAAGCGTGAGATGATCATCCTCGGTAAGCGTCGTCAAGTGCTTTTGATGTTCTAGAATGTGAGGAATATCCTCTGGATGTACCAGATGAGACATAAAATCTGTACCGATATCTTGAATATCTTGGGGTGTATACCCTAACAGTTCAACCGTAGAACGATTGGCATAAACATTGCGTTGTTCTATCACATCATAGAGGTACAAGATACCGGGTACTGTATCCGCGATGCGTTGACTAAAGTGCTGACTGTCGCGCAAGGATTGTTCGGCTTGTTTCCGGATAATAATATCACTACCAATCCCCAAAAATCCGACAATTTGGTTATCGGAGTTATATAAAGCGGTAATCGAAAGTAAAACAGGAAAGCGACTCCCATCGTGGCGAATATAAGTCCATTCTCGTTCATCAATCTCTCCCCGACGAGCCTTTGCGACAAACGCCTCAAATCCCGGTTGAATCGGAGTATTAAGTTCTTGGCAAAGTTCGTGCGATCGCTCTACAATTTCTTCAGGGTCATGAAATAGAGCAGGTGTAGTTTTACCCACAACGTCTGACGCCGAATAACCGAGCCATTTCTCAGCCGCTCGATTAAAGGTAGAAATTGTACCATCAACAGTAGTAGAGATAATCGTATAATTGGCACTATCTAAAATCGCTTGATTCAACGTCGCCAATTCTAGCAGCGCCTTTTCTGCCTGTTTACGCTCTGTAATATCCTGACCTGTAGCAATTACATATTCTACAGTCCCCTGTTCATTCAAACAAACCGTATCCATCCACGCAATCCAGCGCCAGTCTCCATCCCGTGTCACCCAGCAGCTTTCACAGGGTTGAGGGAAATTATCGGGGATTAAGTTATCAAAAATGGCTTGAATTGAGGCTACATCTTCCGGTAAGATTAATAAATCCCAAGCATATTTACCTTGGACTTCCTGGCGCAAATAACCCGTTAACTGTTCACAGGCGTGATTGAAATAAACAATTCGTCCTTGAGCATCGAGGATAACAATTAACGCACCGATTAAATCCAACATCGCTGCGGTTAACTCGCGTTGTTCCTTGAGGGCGTTAAGCGGAAGGGATTCGGGGGTGGGTAATGGTTGACTCATGAACATCCTTAGGCAAAAGCGGGATTAGCGTGACGGCTATACTAAAGTATTCCCGTTTCGCCGAGGGGATGTATCATATCTGGGTGAATTGGGGATTGGGGACATGTAGAGACGTGCCATTTTAATCTGTAGGGGCGCAAAGCTTTGCGCCCGATTCAATGGTAAAATCTATTCCACAATTTTAGCTGTGTAACGCCGCCATCGTGAGGAGAGTGAAGCGTAACGCAGCTTTGTTCAAGGCTGATTCTGGCTCTTGACTTCTCCTCTGATTTTCAACCTCATTCTTTTTTCCATAGCGTTAACAGAAACGCCAGATTTTGTTCCGCCTTTAAAGCATGGGGCGCATTCGCCTCCATTGAAATAAAAACGCCCGGTTCTAATTGAATCTCCTTACCCTCCAAAGTAAAGAGCCCCTTTCCTTCAATCACATTAATTGTGGCGTTACGAGGTGACGTATGTTCAGAAATACTCGTGTCCGCCGCTAGACAGAACAACGTGTGGTCACACTGGTCATCTTTATGAATAACTTTACTCACCACACCTCCTTCAGGATATTCTATGCGATCGCGCAGTTGCAATGAAAACGATGATTGGCTGGGAATTTGACTGGTCATGATGAATTTCTCCTATGGCACAATTTAAATAAGATATCCTATATTAGCGAGAATAAAGGGCGACCCGATAAAATTTAATGAATTTGAATTGTTAATTTAGGTGAGCAGGTCACCCCGACACATCTATCCTTGGTATTATTGATATTTGTTTCTGGCGGGGGTAACGAATGGGCGAAGTCTTCTGGGGAAATATGCAAACATCTTTGAGTTAACTTGATATCGATTACTTATGGTTAATCCTATTCAGCGATACTTTTCTTGGCTTCTAACGCTTGGTAGATTCCTCATGATATTACTCCTATTCCAAGCCACCTTCCTGACTCCGCCAGCCATCGCTGTACTGCGACAACACCAAGACGCACCGGGAATCATGCGCTATCACTCCCAGGAGTCGTTGAAAGATAAATCAGGACGAACTTGGCAGGTAGTTCTATTCAAAAAAATCATACCAGGTCAACCAACGCGCCTGAATCTGCGGTTAGTCGGCTTTCCGAGTATGGCTGAGTTTACCCATCCCCAATTCCTGGAAATTGCCACAGCAGGGGGTAAACTGCTCACCGCCCCTGATGTATTTGCTCAAGCCGCGCCTGCGCCTAATGTTGGTCAATATGATGTTACCGATGTCTTTGCCAAATTACAAGCTGATGAATCTCTGATCCTTTCCATATCCCTCAATCATGGACAACCCCTCTCCTTAACTATTCCCAAATCTCTAGTTATCGAGTGGCAATTATTGATCACAGAAATCGAGACAGATCCCCCTGACTTTTCACGTCATCTAGAAAAATCGATATCAAACCTAATGTCCCCTATTTTCTAGTCATCGTATGAACGCCATCCCAATAATCGGGAGGAGGATTATTCTGATAATGTTTAGCCCGTTCAATATGAATCAAAACCGGCTTATCATTAGGTTCAAGTTGATAGGCTTGTTCAAAATAAATAATTGCCTTCGAGAAGTCGCGACTTATGTATGCCTGACGCCCTTTAGCATACAGATCTAAAAATTTGTGGGTTTTATCATTAAGAGGGGTATCGATATCTTGAATCAAATGATAAATGCTGACCGCTTGGTTTTTCCCCTTCACGCGGATTTTATCAAGTTCCCGCACCCAAACATTATGGCGACAGAGGTTATAGGTATATTCACTAATGATAATATCGCAACCGTACTCTTTCGTAATACTTTCCAGGCGGGCGCTGAGGTTCACGCCATCGCCGATAACCGTGTAGTCCATGCGTTTGTGGGAACCAATATTACCCGACACCACTTCTCCCGAACTAATTCCAATCCCAATATGAATTAAAGGTTGGCGATTTCGCATCCGAGGTTCATTAAACTTGGCTAAACGCCAACGCATATCTAAAGCGGATTGAACCGCCATCCAGCCATGATTTTCTTTTAACGCCAAGGGAGCGCCAAAAACTGCCATCAGTGCATCACCAATAAATTTATCCAAGGTTCCTTTATGCTCAAATACCGATTCGACCATTGTTTCAAAGTATTTATTCAGGAGCGATACAACTTCCGACGCTCCCAAATTTTCGGTTAAAGTCGTATACCCCCGAATATCTGAAAATAAAATAGTGACATCCTTTTTACTCCCCTGCATCAGCGCATCTTCACCTAAGGCTAAGACTTCATCCGCCACCTCTGGAGTCATGTAGCGATACATGGTTGTTTTTAGCCGCTTTTCTCGACTAATATCTTCTAATACAACCAGACCCCCTCGCACCATTCCTTGGGGATTGGTTAGCGGATTAACTGTTAAATTAATACTCCGTTCAATAGGTTGGACTTGCTGTTTAGACAGGTAACCTAAAGACCCAGAATTATCATGAGCTTCATTCCACAAACTATAGGTTTTTGGGTCATTGCTTTTGGGAATAGCTAGGAGATAAAGATGAGTATCATCATGGGATTGGCAATAGGGGGGAGTATTCGGTATTTCTATATCTTCCAGGGGACATTGAAACAGACCGACCATTAAATTTTGCTCAGGAAGGTAATGCTTCGCCCCCGTAGTTAGGCTGTCTTGTAACCGAAATTGGAGAGGTTCAATGGGTACAACATCCCAGACGTAGCGATTGGTGAGTTTTTCCTCCCACAACTGACGGTTGCGATTGTCGAGTTGTTGTAAGGGACATCCCAGTAATCCTAGCGCCGCATCATTAATTGTCACAATCCGTCCCTGCATATCGGTAGAAATAACCGCATCAGAAAGGCTTTGCAGGATATCTTTTTGATATTGCTTCTCGATCAGAACATTTTCAAAAAGTTTGGCATTCTCTAGGGCAATTCCAGCTTGAATATTAAATGCCCGCATAAACTCTTCATCGGAGGTAGTGAAGCTGCCTTGATTCTTATTAATCAATTGAGTCACACCAATTAATTCGCCACCCGAGTTAAAGACAGGCATACAGAGAATATTGCGGGTGACATAGCCTGTTTTTTTGTCCGTCGTTGGATCAAAGCGAGGATCTTTATAGGCATCGGCAATATTCAACGGTTGACCCGTAGACGCCACATAACCGGCAATTCCCCGATTGGCTGAGATCCTGATTTCTACAATCTCTTTGCCATCAGCCGTCGTGACCTTACTCCACAGTTCCCCATCATCTTTACTTAGCATAAATAACGTGGAGCGGTCTGCTTGCATTAACTCCCGCGCTTGATCCATGACTAGACGCAGTGTGGCTTCTAGGTCTAAACTTTGACCCAGGTACTGGGTTGCCTTCAGGAGAGCGGCTGCACCGCGTTGGTTACGGGCTGCCATGTAGAACGATTGGCAGGTTTCCAGGATAATGCCAATCGAGGCGGCAAAGTCACGGAAGCGCTGTTCATCTTCTTCGTCAAAGGGTACACCCCCAGCTTTATTCAACAACTGCACGACAGCGACAATCTTTTTATTGCTACTGACAATGGGCATACACAAGAGGGAATTGGTATGATAGCCCGGAGATTCGTCAACTTCAGGATTAAACAGGGGATGGTTATAAGCTTCGGTGATATTGAGTGATTCGCCCGTCGTCGCCACATGACCCGCTAAACCCACATTTAGGGGAATGCGAACCTCCTTGGCGGCGTTGTCCTCACCTGAGGGAATTTTTGCCCAAAGCTGATCTTTGTCACCATCAACGAGGAAGATAGTAGTACGCTCAGCTTGTAGGAGTTGACCGATTTTTAGGGTAAACGCCTCCATCACCTGCTCCAGCATGGTTTCCAGCGCTTCATGGTTAATCATTTCCAGCGCCCGCAGAAATTGCTGAAATTCAGCGGTGATGAAGTCCAGTAAGCAGATAAATTCGGGAAGGGATAGGTCTTTAACTCGATGAGTTAAAACGCTCGTGCGATTGAGTTGGGTTAACTGGGTCAATGTAGCAAGAACGCTACCGGCATTAGACAGTGTCATAGTATTCGCTGTTGAACAGCTACTTTTTGCTCTGGCTGTCAGACGCACTCTCATGCACGTCTGGTTGACTGTTTCAGTCGGGAGATTTAAAACAAATAAGCGCAGCGATATCGGTGAACGTTGAAAAACGCTTCCGTTTTCAGTTAGTTTAGACCAATCTCAATTTTAGATACATTTATCTGTCTGAGTTGTTATTTGTTTTATATGCTTTATCATGCACTATTACCTCCATTGTCTCATCCTTCTGCCCTCCTCACCCCATGACCAGAGGGACTTCTGCTGGCTGAGTTGAGGATTGCCCTTAAATCATTCTGCACCCAGTTACAGCCAGACGCCAATAGATCGAGCAATACAGCTCTACCATTCCTAACCGAAAAACGCGGCAAAAGAGGTTTAAACTTGACTGGCTATGAAAAAACCCCCAAGTAATATCTTGCTTCAGGTTGTCATCGCGATCGCACTATTATTTGCGGCTTATGTCATTGGTGGCTTCCTGATCAAAACTCGTCGAGAAGTCAAAGATACACCAGAGGCGAGTCTCATTCCTATCAAATCCGCCCAATTAGACTTTTGATCAGACGCAAGGGAGAAATGTCAGCGTAATTTATGCCTGCACGAGGGTAGGAACGGTATCTCATGCAGTAACATAAAAGCCATGGGGAATTACCCGTTACCGAAATGACGTTTGCCCATGTCATGTAACTACGAGAGGGAATAGCGTGTCTCACACTATTGTTACGGAAACCTGCGAAGGGGTTGCAGATTGCGTCGAAGCTTGTCCCGTTGCTTGCATTCACCCTGGTCCCGGCAAAAATGTCAACGGGACAGACTGGTATTGGATTGATTTCGATACCTGCATCGATTGTGGTATATGCTTACAGGTATGTCCTGTAGAAGGCGCGATCGTTCCGGAAGAGCGACCGGAGTTGCAGAAAACGCCCCAATAAATTAGGGCTTGCTGAATAAATTGTGGTGGGGGTAGGGAGCAGGGGAAGCTGGGGAAGCTGGGGGAGCTGGGGGAGCTGGGGGAGCTGGGGGAGCTGGGGGAGCTGGGGGAGCCATAGTACATTTTCCCTGATAGCGGTGCAAGGGTATAAAAGGGTTTAACCCTTTTTCCTTGAACAGGAGCAAATATCAATACCACTCAAAGCCTTGATAGCTAAGGGTTTTGGAGTTGTGCAGCAAGCCCTAACTAGAAAAGAGTTTTATATGTAGGGGCGGGTTTTACTACTATCGTTTTTTGCCCACTCTAATGTCACTAAACCCGCCCTGTCTAAATGACTTAAAACTCTATACTCTGCAAACTAGAGACGCCAGCAATATCCGTCAGATTGTATTGCAGGGGCGTAATCGCAATATAGTTTTCCTTAACGGCTTGAACATCGGTAGCTAAATCGGGAGGAAGATGAGAATGAGGCGGTTGTTCTATATCTTCAATCACTTCACCCGCTAACCAATAATAGATTTTACCCCGTGGATCAACTCGTTTCTCAAAGGTATCGAAATAGCGACGAATTCCTTGGCGGGTAACCTTAACCCCAGCAATTTCCGCCTGACTCACGGGCGGTACATTGACATTAAGTAACATGACTTTGGCTAGGGGTTGCTCAGAGAGTCGCTCAATCAGGCTTTTGGCGAATGTGGCGGCGACGTGGAACTCCTTGGACGTATAGCTAGTTAGACTAAAGGCAATACTAGGAATTCCTTCTAAAACCCCTTCCATGGCGGCGGAAACAGTGCCAGAGTAAAGGATATCGGTGCCCAAGTTAGAACCGTGATTAATCCCAGATAGAACTAAATCGGGTGGATGATCAATTAAAGCTCCCAATGCTAACTTTACACAATCGGAGGGAGTTCCGGAACAAGACCAAGCTTTAACCGCTGGGTGAAAAATCGTATCAACCGCTTCGGCGCGAATGGGATCATGGAGGGTTAAACCGTGACCCGTTGCCGATCGCTCTCGATCTGGACAAACAACGGTAACATCATGACCCGCTTGTGCCAGTGTATCAGCCAAGGTGCGAATCCCCAAGGCAAAAATTCCATCATCGTTGCTGATCAGCAATTTCATCAAATTCCGTGTGACTCCTGACTACTTAGTCATCGAATGAACTATCCCCTTGTACTTCCAGCAATTCTTCCCAAGAACAGCTAAATTTTTCCTTTATTCTGCACACAGTATAGAGCTACCTGTAGGGGATCGCCCAGTTTAATCTCCATCTCATCCACCACCGCCGCATCGGGGAGAGGGAAGATATAGATAGCTTCTAAGGGTTCCCGGAAGGAATTTTCAAAGGTTTGGGTTACTTCGACGCGGGATAAATTCCCCGCCACCTTTGCCAGCACTTGCGTATGCTTCAAAGGAAAAACCAAAGCATGTTCCCCTGTTTTAGTGTATAGTCCACCAAGGGGTTTATGAGAGCGGAGCGTTGTATTCATAACCATGAGTACGTTCTTCACCAATGAGGGGCATCTATAATCAATGCTACTGTTGAGTTTTGGCGTTTCAGGAGTAGTTGACCCCTTATACTAGCGTTAGGGTTTTTCGTACATCCAAGGAAAATTAACAAATATAAAGAATGAGGGGTGGAGATCGTCATTCGTCCTTTGTAAAGGTTTGAGTTGTAGGGTGGGCTGTGCAACGCCAGACTTGAGGAGTGTGACATTCAACCTAACCCCCCAGCCCGGGAGAATTCAAAGCCTCTCTCCTTACAGGAGAGAGGTTTTCCAGATCCCGATCAAAAGTAAGGTTTATCCGCGACGAAATGATAAAAAAAGCTAAAGTCACGCAGCAGTCGGTGTGCAGTGCGTTAAAATCTATCGCAAGTGAAACAATAACACTATGCTAGCCTGATCTTGTCGCTCTCCCCCAAATAAGCTGTCATGCATTTAAATTGGGTATTAGTAGCGAGCAAGATGCTTGATGTAGCGAGCAAGATGCTTGATGTATCGAGCAAGATGCTTGATGTAGCGAGCAAGATGCTTGATGTA